>CAXAGK010000127.1:0-9174 GCA_963968305.1 uncultured Rickettsiales bacterium
GTTCATTCTTGGCTCTCGCCTTGAAGACTATATCTATGACGTAATCAATCGTGGCTCCAATTGCCGCGGCGGCCCCAAGCCAGGCCCAGAGGGCCTCTCCCGTCACCTGCCAAGTGCCGTATCCCAGCGCGGCGAAGAAGGCGCTGTCGACCAACCAGTCTACGAAATCGTCGAAATTCGCCCCCCAGTCAGAGGACATAGCCTTAAGGCGAGCGATTTCACCATCACAATTGTCTAGCGTGTAGCAGGCCATAAGCCAAAACCCACCTGCAATATGCATCGACCAAGTGCCCTGGGCGAAGCACCATGCGCCGATCAATCCGGCGATCATCGACAAGGCCGTGATCTGGTTGGGAGATATCGGAAGGCGGTGGAGCAGTTGTGTCAGCGGATATGAGAGCTGCCGCGTGATTGGGAGCAATTGGGTCGGTCGGGTCAGGACGTAAGAGCCGTCGGGGCTGGAGAGAGTTGGCATGAGACGAGCGTTCCGTTGCGGGTCCGAATTCGAACTTTTCTCAGCCCATGGGCATGACGTTGCAAGCGGTGGACGCAAAAGATAATGGCCACCAGGCGAGTAGCTCCGTATAAGGTCGCTCGCATGCGTATCGCTTCTTACATCGGTTTGATTGTGGGCCTCGGCATATTTATCGCCCTGGTTGTCTGGCAAGGTTTCGGCGACTTAGCCGATCTGTTGTTGGCGTCCGGCTGGCCATTGCTGTTGGTCCCGGCGATCTGGTTTCCGACTGTGCTGATGAATGCGCGTTGTTGGCAGGTTTTGTTTGTACCACCACACGGACCGACATTCGGCCAAGCGTTTCATGCCCAATGGATGGGCCGGGCGGTCAATACGCTACTTCCTGTCGCTTCGATTGGGGGAGAGATCGTCAAGGCCCGCGCTCTGATCCTGTGGGGCATCGACGCCAAGCACGCGAGCGCCTCGGCCGTGGTCGACAAGACCGTCCAAGCCTTGACTATGATCGTCTGGGGTGTTGTTGGGATAGGCCTTCTCGCCAGCACATCGTTGGACAACGAGCTTGCATTCTATTCGGCGCTCGGCCTTGCGATTTTGGGTGCGGGGATTGCCGGATTTCTCGTCATCCAGCGGGCTGGTATGTTCCGCATCATGGTCCGTTCCGCTCATAAAGTGACGGGTTCGGACAAATTAGGTGAGCTCGTCGGCACGGCAGAAGAAGTCGATGAGGTCGTCCGTGCCTTGTACCGTGATCGTGTGCGGGTGTTCCATGCAACTGGTTGGCGGTTGGCCGCCCTGGTTCTGCAGACGGGCGAAGTGTGGCTGGCGGCAACATTGTTGGGATTCCCAATCGGTATTTTGGAAGCCTTGATGCTGAAAAGTCTCTCCAGCACCTTGAGCGACGCGGCTTTCGTCGTACCGAATAGTTATGGCATTCAAGAAGGGGCGTTCATCGTTCTGGGTGCGCTGGTTGGATTGGGTCCGGATGCGGCCTTGGCGATTTCCTTGGCCATTCGGATACGTGAAGTTTTGATCGATGTGCCGGGCCTGGTTTTATGGCAACATGCCGAAGGGCGGGCGTTTTTTCGGCGTCGCCGGGAAAACCGAGATGCTGGGCGGTCAACATAGGGCTTTTTTGAGGCGACAGTTGCCTCGATATGGTTGTGTGTCTGTGCCAGAAGGGCTAGGAATATCCCCCGCCGTTAGGAGTAGGGCGAAGGCTTTATATGCTTGATTGGATTTTATATATCCCAGCCGTCTTGGCCGGGCTGTCGTTCGCGTATGTCAGCATATGCATCGTCGCCCTATTGCGATTCCGCGCGCGCATCAACGCCAAGCAGGATTGGTCGCACCGCCCGCCTATCACGGTTCTCAAGCCGGTTTGCGGCATGGAAACCAATTTGGCCGAGAACCTGCGCTCGTTTTGCCGCCAAGATTACGATCAATTCCAGGTGATTTGCGGCGTTCATGGTGAAGATGATGGGGTCATTCCGACGATCCACGCACTGATCGACTCATTTCCCGAACGCGACCTGTCCTTAGTGATCGACGACACGATCATCGGCAGCAATTACAAGGTCAGCAATCTGGCGAATATGTTTGGATCGGCGCGCCACGATATTATTGTCGTCGCCGACAGCGATATGCGGGTCTGTCGGGATTATCTGAAAGCGGTTGTAGCGCCCTTCCAGGACCCGCAAGTGGGTGCCGCGACGTGTGTCTATTCGGGCCGTGCCGCCGGAAAGTTGCCGTCCAAACTAGGTGCTCTGTTTATCAATGACTGGTTCTTGCCATCGGCGCTCATTCCTGCGGTCTTTGGCCGATTGACCTATTGTTTTGGGGCGACGATGGCCATCCGCCGTTCGAACTTGGAACAATTCGGTTCTTTCAATGCGTTGGCGAATATCCTGGCTGACGATTTTATGTTCGGGCGTCTTGTGCATCAACAAGGGCACCGTGTCGCACTGATCCCCTATATTGTTGAAAACGTGATCGAAGACCCCAGTCTGAAGTCGCTGTTCCTGCATGAATTGCGTTGGGCGCGAACGATCCGTTCCGTGGAGCCGTTGGGCTACGCGGCGTCGACGATTACAGAGATTGTGCCGCTTGCTGTCATTGCGGCGGTATGCCTCTACGTGGCCACGGGTTCATTCATATATGCTGGCGGTATTTTTGCGGCCGCTGCGGTCTTGCGTTTGGCATTACACTACACTATTTCCACGACAGTTCCCGGGCGCGGCACCGCCGCACCATTGCTGGTACCGCTGCGGGATGTGATGTCGCCGATTATCCGGTTATCGAGTTATTTCGGACGGAAGGTGACGTGGCGCGAACGTGACTTCGTGATTCACTCGAACGTACGCTTAGAACCGGCGGAATAACGCTCCGCCGACCCTGGAGAGCAAGTATGAAGAAGACCCTGTTTCTCAGCCCCCCGACCTTTGACGGTTATGACGGGGGGGCGGGCTCGCGCTATCAATGCAAGCGCGAGGTGAAATCCTTCTGGTATCCGACGTGGCTGGCACAATTGTCGGCCCTGGTGCCGGACAGCAAGCTGATAGACGCCCCGGCGCAGGATTTGAGTCTCGATGATTTGCTGCCCATGGCGAACGATTATGAGTTCCTGGTCCTCTACACGAGCACGCCATCATTTGAGAACGACGTGAAGGTTGCCGAGGCGTTCAAGGAAAAGAACCCGGGCCTGCTAATCGGATTTTGCGGCGCGCATGTCGCGGTGAACAATGAAACCGCAATTCAGGCCTCTCCGGTCATCGATTTTGTTTGCGATAGCGAGTTCGATTTCACGATCCAGGAAATTGCTGAAGGCAAGCCCGTGGAAGAGGTCATCGGCGTCACGATCCTAAAAGACGGAAAGCCGCATTTCACTGGCAAGCGCCCGATTATCGAAGATATGGATTCACTCCCCTGGGTGACCAAGATTTACAAGCGCGACCTGGACACGAAGGATTACTACAACGGCTATATGCTGCATCCGTATATGTCGCTTTATACCGGGCGCGGCTGCAAGTCGCGCTGCACTTTCTGCCTCTGGCCGCAGACGATTTCCGGGCATAATTATCGCTTCCGCTCGATTGAGAACGTGGTCGGGGAGATCACTTGGGCGCGGGATAATTTTCCCGAGGTCAAAGAGTTCTTCTTCGATGACGATACGCTGACCGACAACAAGGAGAACGTCGAAGCCTTGGCGAAGGAACTCGGTAAGCTCGGTGTGACCTGGTCGTGTAACGCAAAAGCGAATGTGTCCTACGACACGCTCAAGATCATGAAAGATAACGGGCTACGCCTGCTGCTAGTCGGCTACGAATCAGGTAATCAGAAGATCCTTCACAATATCAAGAAGGGTATCCTGGTTGAGAAGGCGAAGCAGTTCACCAAAGATTGCCACGAACTGGGTATCGTCATTCACGGCACCTTCATCATGGGCCTGCCGGGCGAGACGCGCGAGACGATTGAAGAGACGATCCAATACGCTCAGGAGCTGGATCCGAAGACGATCCAAGTTTCTTTGCCGGCGGCGTATCCAGGAACGTTCCTTTACGATCAAGCCATGCAGAACGGCTGGTTGTTGACGGAGACCGGTGACCAATTGGTCAGCGCCGACGGGGTGCAGAACAGTGTACTTGAATATCCGCACCTCAGCAGCGCAGAGATTTTTGAGGCGGTAGATACCTTCTACAAGCGTTTCTATTTCCGCCCCGTCAAGATGGTCTCCTTGTTCTACGAGATGTGTAAGGATTGGAGTGTCATGAAACGGCAGCTCCGCGAAGGGGTGGAGTTTTTCCGCTTCCTATGGGGACGGGAGAACACCGCCTGAAGCGCCTGATCGTCACAGCCGACGATTTCGGCCGCTCCCTGGCCGTGAACGAAGCGGTTGAGGAAGCGCATACGACCGGCATCCTAACTGCTGCGAGTTTGATGGTGGGGGAGGACGCGGCTTCAGACGCCGTTGACCGCGCAAAGCGGCTTCCGGGATTGGGTGTCGGGCTGCATCTGGTTGTCGTTTGTGGTAAATCCGTCCTTCCTCCCGCTGAAATTCCCGATCTCGTGAATGCTAACGGCGCATTCGATACGAATTTGGTGCGCGCAGGGTTCCGCTATTTCTTTTTGCCGAAAGTGCGTCGCCAATTGGCCAGGGAAATTCGCGCGCAATTCGAGGCTTTCCGAACTTCGGGTTTGGAGCTTGATCACGTGAACGCCCATAACCACCTGCATCTTCATCCGACGATCTTAGGTCTAATCCTGTCTATCGGACGGGACTATGGCCTGTGCGCCGTGCGGGTACCGGCCGAACCCTTAGAGATTCCAGGTGCTACGCCACTGAGAGTGCCCGGGCGGATCGGCAACGCTTTTCTCGGTATCTGGCTCGGCCTCATGCGCAAGCGCCTCCGCGGCGCGGATGTTCGTATCAATGATTGCGTGTTCGGCATTCGCGATAGCGGCAACATGGTTCGCGAGCGCATGCTGGCCTTGCTGCAAGAGCTACCTAGTGGGGTGACGGAAATTTTCTCACACCCGGCGCGCGGCGCTTGGGATGGTGTCGAAGCGGCGGCGGCGCAGTACCGTTTCGAAGAAGAATTCCAGGCATTGGTCGACCCAGCGGTGAAATCCGCGGTGATCGCCTCCGGCGCCACCCTCTTGACATTCAAGGACATTTGAGCGGAGATCATGGTCGGCGATTCCTGGACCCATAAAATGGCGCGGATATGTATCCTGCCACTCGTGAACACACCGGTGACGCCGAACCACCTGACGACGGTGCGTCTCATTACGGGGATTGCCGCCTGCGCGGCCTTCGCCGTTGGTACGCGGGAGTGGGATATTTGGGGCGGTTGTTTGTGGTTGTTCTCGGCCTTCCTAGACCGGGCAGATGGGGAATTGGCTCGGGTTAGCGGTAAGATCACGCCCGGCGGGCATAAGTTCGATATGTTCTGCGACGTGACGGTGACGTCGTTGTTCTTCCTCGGTGCGGGGATCGGATTGCGGGGCGATGTCCTGTTCGGTGTTGAGTTGGGCCAGTGGCCAATTTGGCTCGGCGCCCTCGGCGCCGCCGGTGTATTCGCCGCTGAAATCTTCGCTGAATTCATCGACCGCGCGCAGGCCGATACGGGCGAGAAGGCCTATGAAGGTATCTGGGGCTTTGATTTCGACGACATTCTGTACCTCTTCGCGCCGGTGGTCTGGCTAGATTTGCATTTGTATTTCGTGCTGGGCGCCTCCGTCGGCGCACCGGCCTTCGCGCTGTTGACCTGGTGGAAGTGGCGGAAGATGGAGACGCGTTAAGCTTGAGGCGTGAACATCTCCAGGAAACGAGAAATCGTCTAAGCCGCCAGCTTGCTTAGATACTGCGCGTACCAATCAAAGCCAACATACTCGACATAAGCGTCGATGATCTTCTGCGTGATGGTACCCGGCACTGGTGACGGCATTTCGGTACCGTTCACGCTGCGGATGGGACAGACACAAAAGCTCGTCGAGGAGATGAAACATTCGTCCGCGTTATAGGCGTCGAAGAGGTCAATATCGTTTTCTTTCAAAGGGATAGACAGTTTATCCGCCAGTTCACGGACGACGGAGCGGGAGACACCCGGCAGGACGTAACGTTCCTTCGGGGTCTTGATAACCCCGTCGGTGACGAGGAAGAAATTGCTGCCTTTCCCTTCCGAGAGATTGCCGTTTTCGTCTAGCAAAATGGCGTGCGCGCCAGGGCTCTGGGCCGAGACTTCGAGGTCGCCCAGGACCAAGTTCAGGTAGTTATGCGTCTTGGCGCGCGGGCTCACCATGTCAGGCGCCACGCGGCGGACCGAAGGTGTGACGATATTCAAGCCATCGCGGTAAGATTCTGCGCGAGCCGCGAGCGGTAACGGCAGGCATTCGACGATGACGGTCGGTCCTTCCCATTCCGGCCAAGCGGTCGCGTCCGCCGGGTCCAGGCCACGTGTCACCCGTTGTGTGACCCAATAATCCTCGTCCTTGCCGATCAGCGGTAGATTTCGTTCCACGACCTGTTCGGTTACCGCAATGAAATCATCGATGCTCATCTTCGGGTCGATGCGCAGGTATTTTAGGGATCGATAGAACCGGTCCAGATGTTCGCGCAATCTGAAGATGTCATGTCCGAAGGTCCGCGTAGTGTCGAACACCGCATCGCCGTATTTGACGCCTCGGTCGCGAAAGGGAATACGGGCTTCGCTTTCCGGCACGTATTCGCCGTTGAGATAGACGATGCGTTGATTCGGTAGGTTCATTTTCCAATCTCCACTGCGGTCAGCCATCCTCTTGGTTCTTCACTGATGCCGGTTACCGTCTCGAAGTATACCTTTTGCAGGCGTTTGACGATAGGCCCAACCTCGCCGTTACCAATGGGGGCGCCGTCGACGTCGATCACTGGGGTGACTTCCCAACCGGTACCGCAGAAAAACGCTTCTTCGGCCATAAACAATTCACTGCGATCGATCTCGCGCTGCTCCGTCTTCAGGCCGAACTCGTCCTCCAGCAGTGTGATCACCGTATCCCGCGTAATGCTCTCCAAGATGTCGCTCGTGATGGACGATGTGATCGGCACACCGTTGCGGATCATGAAGAAACACATACTCGGGCCTTCAGCGATCTTGCCCGCACGGTTTAGTAACAGCGCGGTGTCGTAACCATCGACCTTGGCCTGAATTCCGGCAAGGCGGGAATTGTTGTAATTGCCGACGGCTTTGGCGCGGCCGGGCATGACGCGATCGGAGAGGCGCTCCCAGGAGCTGACCTGCGCACGGCATCCGGTCTCTGTAAGTTTTGGGGTGCCGCGTCGGATAGCAGTAATCACGGATTCGACCGGCCCCCGCGCGCTGGCTTCCCCGTCACCGCCAAGATAGGCCATCGGGCGGATATGGACGGATTCTTTGAACCCATTGCGGCGGACTAATTCGACTACCGCGTCTTCCATCTCATCCGCGCTTATCACGGTGTCGAAGCGCAGGATACGCTGCGAGATTTCCATCCGTTCCATATGATCACGCAGGCGGAACAGCAGCATGCATTGGCGATTCTCCGACCAATAGCCCCGGATGCCTTCGAAGACTGCGGCTCCGTATTTCACGACAGGGGAGAAGACATGCACACGCGCGTCCCTCCAGGGAATGAAATTACCGTTCTGATAGACAAGAAGGTCGTCGTGCGGTCCGGGCTCAGTCATCACAACTCCCTCAACGCGTTGAATTGATCGACATAGCAGGAGCCGTCGATGCGGGCACCAATCACCGTCGTGCGACCGCTTTTCAGGGCGGCTTGCAACGCGTCGCCCAACTGTTGTTCGGTCTCGACGGTTACACCGTCCGCCCCCACGCCTTTGGCCAAGGACTCCCAATCTAATCCGCCAATCCCGACGCCATGCCGTGGAATGCCTTTCAGCTCCTGCTTCACGCGGATAAGGGCGATTTCTTGATCGTCGAAGACGACAACGATGATCGGTAAGTTCTCTCGGACGGCCGTCTGCAAATCGGCGATGGCCATCATGAAGCCGCCATCACCGGTGAAGGCGACTACTGGGCGGCCCGGATAGGCGAGGCGCGCGCCGAGCGCTCCGGGAATGGCATAGCCCATGGAGCCGAGACCGTTCGAGGTCAAAAACTCCCGAGGGCCGTAGGATTGCCATTTCTGCACCACCAACAGGCGGCTGGCCCCCGCGTCACAGGTCGCGATGGTCTCGCGTGGCAGGACCGCGCGGGCGACTTCCATCGCGCCTTGTGGGGAAATGCCCTGTGTCGGCACATCGAGCGCCTTGGTGACTTGCTCGCGGAACGTCTTGGCCGACCCTTCACCCCAACCGCTGCCTTCGGGTGCGAATTCGGCCAATCCGGCCAGTAAAGCTTTCAAGTTGCCGACCATCTCGAATTCGGCCGGGATCACCGCTTCCAGGCTAGGCGTATTGGAGAAGGAGATCACCGGTATGTCATAGGGCCAGGGTTTTGGTTGCAGTTCGATAGCATCCAGGCCAAGGGTGATGATCAGATCTGATTGCATAACGAGCTCACGCTCGATCAGACCCCCGATGATGCAGCCGGCCCGCAACGGGTGGTCTTCCGGAATGGCACCCTTGCACTTCGACGTCGTTAGGACCGGTGCCCCCAATCGTTCCGCCAATGCCACTAGCTCGTCCGAAGCGTGATCCCAAAAGATACCGAGACCCACCAACAGGATTGGTCGACGCGCCGAAGCTAGCGTCTGCAGTGGTATTTTCAACGCAGCGCGATCGGGCTCTACCGGCACAATTCTCGGGCGTAGCGGCGCTTCACCACCGGCGTCGGCGGCTTCGTTCATGGTCTCGTTGGACGGCATGTCGAATTGTACCGGGCCGGGCGCGGGCGATGTTGCGACGCGAATGGCCCGGCGAATTTGCTGGCGAACCGATTTTGCGTGGATCGTCGTTTGCCATTTGGTCACTGGTGTATAGAGCGCGTGCTGGTTCAGGACTTGCCGCAGGCCGGTCTCATAAGTAGGGGCCGGATATTGGTCGGTAATGGCAATAAGTGGTGCCCGGTCCATCCACGCATGGGCGACGCCGTTCACCATGTTGGCGGCTCCTGGTCCCCGGGTCGACACGCAGACACCAGGCGAGCCGGTAATTTCGCCCCAGGTCGCCGCCATCATCGCGCCCGCGACTTCCTGTTTCATCAGAATGAAGCGGACATCGCGTT
>CAXAGK010000128.1:0-9170 GCA_963968305.1 uncultured Rickettsiales bacterium
GGGGCAGAGGAAAAATTATGACCGAACCTTGCGATCTCTCGGCGGTGGAAGCGCGCCGTCTTATCGGCATCTGCAAACTTTCGCCGGTAGAGCTATTGGAATCCTGCATCCGGCGGATTGAAGCGGTGAATCCGGCAGTGAATGCTGTGGTGACGACCGACTACGATGGCGCGCGCCGAACCGCGCAGGCGCAGGCGGATGCGGTGGCGCGTGGGGAAGAGTTGGGCCTGCTGCATGGTCTGCCGATCGGCATAAAGGACCTGCAGGAAACTGCGGGCATGCGCACCACATTCGGATCGCTCCTCTATGAGGATTACGTACCGAACCAGGATGATCTCATTGTCTCGCGCCTACGCCAAGCGGGCGCCAATGTCTTCTGCAAAACCAACACACCGGAATTTGGTGCAGGCGCCAACACTCGAAACGCGGTGTTTGGGGCCACGGGCAACCCCTATGACCCGAAGCGGATATGCGGTGGATCGTCGGGCGGTTCCGGGGTGGCACTTGCGACCAATATGATGCCGCTCGCGACCGGAAACGATTCCGGCGGCAGTTTACGCGTTCCGGCGGCGATCAATGGGGTTGTCTCGCATCGCAGCACGCCGGGGCTCATTCCCTCCGCACGCCGAAACGTCGGCTATACCAACTTCGCGGTCGAAGGCCCGATGGCGCGCAGCGTTGAGGATATGGTGTTGATGATGGGGGCCATGGTCGAATACGACGACAGCGACATGCTGGCGTTCCCGCGTGATCCTATGGCGTATCGGACGATTGAGCAGGTCGATCTGAACGGCCTCCGGGTCGCGTTCTCCGAAGACCTGGGGTTTTGTCCCGTCGACAATGGATTCCGCTCGCTGTTCCGCGAGCGGATGGAAACGATCACACCGATCTTTAAATCGACGGTATGGAAAGACCCGAACTTATCCAGTGTGGAAGAGGTGAATTGGATTTTACGTTGCCAGCTGTTTATCTCACGCCACCGCGAGCGGTATGAAAACCATAAGGACAAGCTTGGGCCCAACGTCATTTCCAATTACGAAGCAGCGTTAGAGATGCCCGCGGAACGTATTTCCTGGGCGCATCAGGAACAGACCGTGCTGTTCAAGACCATGCAGCGCTTCTTCGATGATGTGGACATTCTGATTTGTCCTTGCGTTGGCGTCTCACCGTTCCCGCATGATGAATGGTATCTCGACGTGATCAACGGCGAGAAGATGAATAATTACATCCAATGGGTGGCCCTCACCTGGGCGTTGACTATTCCGGGTAACCCGATCTCCGCGATCCACTGCGGATATGAGCCCTCCGGCACGCCGTTCGGGTTGCAGATAGTCGGCAAACATCACACAGATCGCCAGGTCATCGGCGTGGCGAAGGCGCTGGAGGAAGTGTTCCAAGGTTATACCGATCTGAAACGTCCGGTACCCGATATCGCAAAACTGGAGAATGCAGCATGACCGAACCCTGCGATCTTTCTGCGACTGAAGCGCGGCGCCTGATCGGGCGCAAGCGCCTGTCACCGATCGAACTTGTCGAATCCTGCATCGCCCGGATCGAGATGGTGAACCCGACAGTTAATGCGGTCGTCGCCGAATGCTATGACCGCGCCCGTGTCGAGGCTCGTACCGCGACGGAAGCGCTGGTCGCCGGGGAGCCTTTGGGCGTCCTTCACGGTCTGCCTTTCGGTGTGAAGGATTTAAACGATACGGAAGGGGTCGTCACCACATACGGCTCGCCGCTCTATCGTGACAATGTCCCGGCAAAGGACGAATTGTTGGTCGCCAAACTGCGGCGCGCCGGAGGTATTATGCTGGGTAAGACCGCGACGCCGGAATTTGGTGCCGGTGGCAACACGACCGTCAACGAGGTTCACGGCTATACCCGGAACGCATTCGATCCGGACCGTGCCTGCGGTGGCTCCTCCGGCGGGTCTGGTGTGGCATTGGCATGTGGAATGATGCCGCTCTGCACTGGATCGGATAGTGGCGGCAGCTTGCGGAAACCGGCGACCTTTAGCGGCGTCTCGGCCATTCGTCCCACGACCGGGTTGGTGCCGTCCGACAAACGTGGTGTCGGCTTTACCAATTTCAGCGTTCAAGGACCGATGGCACGGACGGCAGACGATTGCGCGCTGATGCTGTCGATCATGGCGGGGAACGATTTAGAAGACCCCTTGTCCTTCAACGTCGATGGCGCGGACTACCGCACGGTCCCGGAAATCGACCTCTCGCAGCTTCGCGTCGCGATATCGGTAGATTTCGGATGGGCACCGGTCGAGCATGGTATCCGCAATACATTCGAGGAACGTCTCGCGAAGTTTCAATCGAACTTCAAATCATGCGAGCGTTTTGACCCTGATCTGGAGAGTGCGCTCGATGTGTTCTGGGTGCTGCGCGGTGTGCAGTTTCTCGCCAGCCATTTGGAGCGCTATCGGAAGCATCCGGATCAAATTGGCCAGAATATCGTCGCTAATGTCGAAGCTGGATTGAAAATGACGTCTGAGGAGATCGCCTGGGCGAATGGGGAACACACGCGGCTCTATCGCCAGTTCCAGAAGATGTTCCAGGATTACGATGTCTTGATCACGCCGGGCCAACCGATCACGCCGACCCCGGTTGAGCAGCGCAATGTTACGGAAGTGAACAACGTGCCGATGAAGAACTACATGCATGCTTCCGCACTGACCTCGGCCTTGACCTTGATGGGGAATCCTTGCGTCTCGACGCCGTGCGGTGTGGATCATACGGGTATGCCGTTCGGGCTACAGATTTGCGGTCCGATGCATGGAGATTCGTTCACGCTGGGCGTCGCCCGCGCGTTGGAGCGTGTCTTCGTGGGCGACCCTGAAATGGCCCGACCGGTGCCGAATTTAGAGAAAATACGAGCTGCGGATTAAGTGTGTTTGAACCAACTACACGACGTCATTCCCACCTTCGCGGGAATGACGATATTCATTTCTAACGACAAAGGTTTAATGCGATGACTGAACCCTGTGATCTTACCGCCGTTGAAGCCAGGCGGCTGATCGGTCAAAAAGCCCTGTCGCCAGTCGAATTGACTGATTCCTGCATTGAACGGATCGAGGCAGTGGATGGTAGCGTCAACGCCATGGTCACCCGCTGTTTTGAGCGCGCGCAATCGGAAGCGAAAGCGGCGGAGGCCGCCGTTATGCAGGGCAATGCATTAGGGGCGCTCCACGGATTGCCGATGGGTGTGAAGGATTTGAACGTTACCGAGGGTGTTTTGACGACCTATGGCTCGCCGATGCATGTGGAAAACGTACCAGCCAAGGATGAGCGCATCATCGCGGCCCTGCGGGAAGCGGGTGCCATCGTCATCGGCAAGACCAATACACCGGAATTCGGTGCCGGGGCGAACACCAAGAATGCGGTCTTCGGCGCTACGGGCAATCCGTTTGATCCATCACGAATTTGCGGTGGATCTTCGGGCGGCTCGGCAGTCGCATTGGCCACGGGGATGGCACCGATCTGTACCGGATCCGATACTGGTGGCAGTTTGCGTACACCCGCTTCTTTCTGCGGTGTCGTCTCGCACCGCTCGACGCCGGGCGTCGTGCCTTCAGACAAGCGCGGAATCGGCCTCACGACCTATAACGTGCAAGGGCCGATGGCGCGCACTGTCGCCGACACCTCGTTGATGCTCTCCGCCATGGCAGGGAACGATCCGAGCGATCCGCTGTCGGGGCCAATCGACGCGGATATATTCCGCACGGTGGAGGACATTGATCTCAGCGGATTGCGGGTCGCCTGGTCGACGGATTTGGGCTGTGTGCCGGTGGATAACGATCTCGCGCGCATTTTCGAGGACCGGGTCGGCATGTTGGCATCGTCCTTCAGGAGCTGCGAGCGCCGTGACCCGGATATGGCGGATGCGCTTGATGTGTTTTGGGTCATTCGTGGGGTTGGTTTCCTCGCCGGGCGCCTGGATGCATACAAGAATAATCGCGACAAGCTTGGGCCGAATATCATCAGCAATGTCGAAGCCGGATTAAAAATGACTGCGGAAGAGATCGCCTGGGCGAACACCGAGCAGACAGCGATCTACCGGCGGTTCCAAGAATTCTTCAAAGATATCGACGTCCTGCTTTGCCCCGGTAATTCAGTACCACCGTTCCCGGTCGAACAGCTTTATTGCGACGAGATCAACGGCAAGAAAACCGCAAATTATGTGGAATGGTTAGGCATTGCCTCGGCTATCACCTTGACGGGGCATCCGGTGACCTTGATCCCGACCGGCCTCGATCATACTGGCGCACCGTTCGGAATGCAGGTCGTCGGCCCGCGCCGTCATTCTGACCGCTTCACCATCGGCACAGCTGCGGCGATTGAACGGGTATTCCAAGGGATGCCGGTGACGCAACGGCCGCTTCCCGATTTGGCAGCCCTTCGTAATTAATACCGAAGAAAGACATATACGATGACCAAACGCGTCCTTACCGGACAGATTAAGCACGAGACCAACACATTCAGTATCCTTCCGACCACACTCGACTCGTACCGTGCACGCGTACTGTATGAAGGCGAGGATGTCCTCTCGAGGCTGGAAGGCAGCAATAATGAACTGGCAGGCGTGATGGCGGTTGGCGCGGAGCAGGGTTGGGAGTTGTTCGCACCGATTGCCGCTGATGCAACACCGTCCGGCAAGGTCTCAAAAGATGCGTGGACCCATTTGAGCAGCTGCTTGTTGGATGCCATCCAGAAGGGTGGGCCTTATGACGGTGTGCTGATCTCGTTGCATGGTGCCATGGTCGCGGAAGGACATGACGATGCCGAAGGCGACCTGCTGGCGTTGATACGCGGTGCTGTTGGCCCTGACGTGCCGGTCATGGCGACCCTAGATCTACACGCGAATGTCACGATCAAGATGGTGGAGAACGCCAATGCCTTTGTGAGCTACCGGACATATCCGCATGTCGACATGGCCGACCGGGGCCGTCAGATGGCGGAACTGCTCGCGCGTCAGTTCGCGGGCGAAGTCGTCGGCTATGAGACTTTAGTCGGTCGCTTGGACCAGTTGGACGGTTTCGATCATGGTCGGACGACGCAAGAAGGCCCGATGACGGAAGCACTGCGCCAAGCCCGCGCATACGAAGAGGAAGACGGCATTGAAGTTGTCTCTGTCAACGGTGGGTTTGCCTGGGCGGACTTTGAGGACGCGGGACCGTCAGTGACAGTGACGCATTCCGGAGCCAAGGAACGGGCGCGTGCCATCGTCGCCGATTTGGTCGCTTTTGGGTGGGAGACCAAGGAGCAGAGCACGGTCGAGCATTTCTCGCCCGAGGAAGCGCTCTCCCGTGTGTCGGCGGCAGGTGCAGGAGATAAGCCCATCGTGTTGGCGGATTTTAGCGACAATCCCGGCGGCGGCAGTTACGGTGACAGCCCGGCATTGCTAAAGCAGATGGTCGAGGCCGGATTACAGAACGCGGCCTTTGCGGTGATCTCAGATCCGGAAGTGGCTGCGGCCGCCGTGAAAGTGGGCGGGGGGGCGGAGAGTTCCATGCCGCTTGGCGGAAAGTTGGATCCGAGAGTGACACCTGCTTTCGATATGACGGGAACGGTCACCAAGATATCGCCGGAAGGCCGATTCGTCTTCGAAGGTCCGATGATGAAAGGCGTTGAAGCGGTGATGGGACCGTCCGCCGTGATCAAGATCGGCGGCGTGGAGACGGTGGTCATTACCAATCGGTTCCAGCCTTATGACAGGATGTTTTTCGTGCATTTCGGCGTCATTCCGGAAGAGAAATCTGTCGTCGCCGTTAAATCGGCGCAACATTTCCGCGCGGCTTACGGGCCGATGGCACGGGAGGTCATCCTGGTCGATGCGGCGGGCATCACCTCACCTGACCCCAAGAAATTTCCCTATCAGAATGTTCGCCGCCCGATTTGGCCGCTGGATTGGCACTGAGGAGCGTCTTGGATCGCTCGCCAAACGCGTTCCGGGGTGGCGGGCATTTCGATGTGTGTGACGCCGAATTCGGACAAGGCGTTAATAATCGCATTTATCAGTAGGCCAAGAGCTGGTGTGGTGCCGCCTTCGCCGCCCGGTCGGATGCCGTGGGGATGCGAACTTGCAGGCACTTCCGAGATCAGTGTCTTGAATGGCGGCGTATTGTCCGCGCGCGGCATTGCGTAATCCATGAATGAACCTGTCAGCAGTTGCGCGCTCTCGGGATCGTACTGAATTGATTCCAACAATGCCTGTCCGATGCCCTGCGTGATGGCGCCGTGTGCCTGGCCGTGCAGAATCAGTGGATTGACGGCTAAGCCGACGTCGTCGACGGCAGTCCAGGTGAGTATGTCCACATGTCCGGTATGGGGGTCGACCTCGACCTCGCATACATGCGCGCCGTAGGGATACCCGCCCACCCGGTTCGTGATGTCGCCTAAACCCTCCAATTTCGGGAGATTGTCCTGCGTACCGGCGGCTTTTGCGGCCTCGAACAGATCGACACTACTACCGCTGGGAGCTTGGAAAACGCCGCTATCGTATGAGATGCCTTCCGCTGGCGATTGCAGGACATGGGCGGCGATGGTCCTTCCCTTTGTTAGCAATTCCTCGACGGCTTCGCCGACCGCGATACTGACGAGGCGCATGGAGCGGCCGGAATGGGAGCCGCCGCCGACGGAGACGCGATTGGTGTCATTTGCTATGAAGCGGATCTTGTCGAACGGGACCTGTAGCCAATCGCAGACCAGCTGTGGGAAGCTTGTCTCGTGACCTTGGCCGCTGCTCATGGTGCCAACCACAAGCTCGACAAACCCGTCATCGCAGATGGTTAATTCAGCCCGCTCGCGCGGAATGCCACTGGTGACCTCGATGTAGTTGGCGACACCAATCCCTCGGCAAAGTCCCCGTTCGGCGGACGCGGCACGGCGTGCAGGAAAGCCGGACCAGTCTGCAGTGGCAAGCGCATCATCCATGGCGGCGGTATAGTCCCCGCTGTCATAAGTCACGCCGACTCCGTTGGTGAATGGCATGGCGTCGCTTGGAATGAGATTGCGCCGCCGTAGATCGACCCGATCGAAGCCGTGCGCGTCGGCGGCAAGCTCGATCAGCCGTTCGATCATATAGATCGCCTCCGGTCGGCCGGCGCTGCGGTAGACCGCCGTCGGTGCCGTATTGGTCAAAACCGCATGACCCTGGAAGTAGACCGCGGGAATTCGGTAGGTCCCTTGCATCATCGAGAGGCCTTTCCGCAGCGGCCAGAAATAGATCGTATAGGCACCGAGATTTAGTATGTTCTCACCCCGTAGGCCGAGGAAATTACCTTCGCTGTCGAGCGCCAATTCTGCGCGGGAGGTAAGGTCGCGGGCTTGATAGTCGCTAAGAAAACATTCAGTTCGGTCGGCGGACCATTTAACCGCACGTCCGACGCGTCGGGCGGCCCACGGCATCAGCGTGAACTCGGGTGAAAAAGCGTTCCGGGTACCGAAATTACCGCCCATGTCACCGAATACCGCGCGGCATTGTTCCTTGGCAACGCCGAGGGTAACGGCCAACCGCTCACGGGTCTGCACGGCACCGCGTCCGGAGGCGGCGCGCAGTGTGTAGAAATCGGTCGCCGCATCGTACTCGCCGATCACGGCCCGGGGCTCCATCGGGCTGCCTGTGACCCGGTGCGCCCGGCTATCGAAGCTGACAATATGCGCAGCCTGTTCAAAGGCTCGGTCAGTAGCTTCACGATCGCCGACTTCGCAGGTGAGGGCGAGGTTCCTCGGACAGTCTGGCCAAATGCGTGGCGCGCTTGGTGCCATCGAATCGCTGGCGTCAACGACTGTCGGCAACGGCACATAGTCGATCTCTAACATTTCGGCGGCATCGGCTGCTGCCTCGGCACTCTCCGCGACCACCACGGCGACCGCTTCGCCCACATAGCGCACCGTATCGACCGGCAGCGGAATGTTCTTGGTCGTGTAAACCTCAAACCCTTCCGGCAACCTTAAGATGGCGTCCGGAGGACCGACCCAATCGGGGCTATGGGGAATCGCGCTCAAACCGTCCGTCGCTGCATCAACACCGGTGAGAACCGCGAGCACGTCCGGTGCTGACATCGCTTGGGTAGCATTGATCGAGCAAATTTTCGCATGTGCATGAGGCGAGCGCACCATGACCGCATGGCACATCGCATCTGGGAAAAAGTCGCCTGCGTAATTTCCGGCACCGGTCAAGAGACGGTGGTCTTCGGATCTCCTCACTGGTGTGCCAATACCGTTTGATTGGGCATGGTTATCTATTGCCAATGCTTTATTTCCCTGATCTTAAATTTTCTAAATTAATATACATAAATCATTAATTTATATTATAATTTAAAGTAATTAAGGAGATGGTTAAATTATTTAATAATGTAAAAATATTGAAATGCTTTAATATTAAAAAATTTAAAAACTTGCAAATCACATGCCTTTAAACTACTTAAAAATTTGGCCTTCAGCCATAAAAGTAGATTAAAAAAGAAAGAGGGTAGGAATGAAAAAAGTAATGATGATGACTGTTGTCGCTGCAGCTTTGGGACTATCCGGTTGCGCGACAGAAAGCCAGAACGCCAGTGCGCCTGCCGCAAAAAAAGCGTCTAAACCGCATATACAGGCGGTATTTAAAAAAGGCAGTAAAGTTTGTAAGTGGACCGGTGCAAATGGCATCAAGGGAACCGATTATTTTTATAAAGACGTCGGTGCACTGAAAGGTTCCGCTGACAGGCTTATATCCGGTAAGACTGGATCCATGTCGTGGTCGGCGGATTTGCGGGGCACATGGAGCATTACTGGAGGTGCCATGAACTTGAATTGGTATGATGGGAAAAAAGGAAAAGGTGTTTGGTTTAAGTCGGCTAAAACCGGCAAGAAATCTTTTGATCTCACTAGTTTCAGTGGCGAAAAATACAGCATGAAATGTAAGTAGTGTAAAAATACAAGCTATTAAAAAATCAAAGCGGAGTAATATAATTACTCCGCTTTTTTAGCTTGGGGCTGACCCAGATAACTATCTGAGTTAACGTTTAACGCATTGTTTGATTTCGGATAATTGATCCAATGGGTCACTGTTGTTAAATCGCCACTCGCATTCTTTCAAATATAGCCCGAATTGAGCCTTCGGAACACCGTTGAACTTGCGCATGTGACGCTTTGCCTGGTTCCAGAAATTCTCAATCC
>CAXAGK010000129.1:0-9031 GCA_963968305.1 uncultured Rickettsiales bacterium
CGGATTCATCTGCGTGCCCGGGACATGATCAAGGCGGCTTTCCAGAACCTTCCCGCCGGCCGTGTGGATGCGAACCCCCGCCGGCGCGAACTTACCAGTATTGCTATCCTCGATGGTCACCGCGACTTTCGAAATGAACTGTTCAACCGCTGGGTCGAAGACCGCAGCATCTTGGATTTCTGCTATCCCGAGACGGCGACGCAGCAACGCGCTTGCTGCGGAATAGTGAATGCTGAACTGAGCCGCAACTTGCGGATTACCCGAGGGATCGAACGTCGCGCCGACCAGCTGATCGGCAAAGGGCGATAAATGAATTTCAATGCTGTCGATGTCGCTCGGAGAAAGATCTTCGGATTCTGCGCTCTCAATCAGCAGGTCGATCGGTACATGATTGGCTGTGCAGCTGGGGTATTTCTTGATCGCTGTCGCCAAAGATTCGTATTGGGTGCCTAAACCGTCAATCAAAACATCACAATTTCCACTGCCGTACAATGCGTGATAGCCGAACTTTCCTTCAATCGCTTCGCGCGGCCCGCTCACTCCTGCCGCAGCAAGTTGTGCGGAGAAAACTCCCGCTTCGGCCGCAAACCCCGATTGCGCTCGTTTGGCTAAACTCTTCTCGATCAATGCCTGCTGTGATCCACCAGCACGGCTTAGCGCTAAACCCAACGCATCGGCTATACCATCGGCATCCAGACCGAGTAATTTCGCCGCTGCCGCCGCAGCCCCGAAGACACCATGCGCCGAGGTATAGAACCATCCTCTATTCTCGAGGTTGGCCGCCCCCAGCCGACATGCGACTTCATTGCCGACTGCCACCGCCGCGAGAAAAGCGCGACCGTCGGCGCCGACCTGCTCCGCAATGGCCCAAGCCGCTGGCACGGTGACAATATCCGGATGGACGGAGCCGCGCTCATACACTGAATCATAGTCAAGCGCCGCCGCATGCATGCCATTAACGAAGGCTGCGCCACGGCAGCCTGTACGCTCACCACTGGCCCAAAGCGTGCTTACGCCATTGGCTCCCTCCGACAGCGTGGTGGCCTCGGCCGCTTCGCAACCGGGCGCAGTTGATCCCGCCCAAGCAACCCCGATGGTGTCGAGGACCCGCTGTTTTGTGGATGCCACCACATCCGGAGGTAAATCACCAAAATCCGTATCAACGGCAAATTTCGCCAATTCTTTCGTTATACTTTGCCGTTCTGACATGTGCCCTCGACCGTTTGATGGCACCCTGTTGATGGCACCGCCGATTCCTAATTCGACGTCCAGTGGATCGTGAAACTATTGATAGGTCCAATACGTATTTAATTATATACTGATAGGAAAATCCTTTCACATTGATGCTACGGAATGCCTAGTTTTCGCCAACTCCAACGTTTCATTGCGGTCGCAACAGAGCTCAATTTTCGCCGGGCCGCAGCACAGCTTCATATTTCGCAGCCGCCGTTGAGCGATTCTATCCGCCAACTAGAGGAAGAGATCGGCGCGGTTCTTTTGCTGCGCACTCGGCGGCGGGTGGAGTTGACCAAAGCTGGTGAGGTTCTGTTGGAACGCGCCCAAATTATTGTCTCGCAAATGGAAGAAGCGACAAAAGTGACGCGAGCGGTCGCCGACGGCTTGAGCGGACAGATCGCCATCGGTTTCTTCCCGACGGCAACCTATGACCTGTTACCTCGAATTTTGCGAAACTATCGGGAAGAATATCCTGACATCGCGATACAACTAATTGAACTTACGACTCCGGAGCAACCTTCCGCCTTGGAGCAAAAACGCATCGACGTCGGCCTATTCATGGCTCCGACCGTCGACCGCCCGGGCCTTGCCCAAGAAACATTATTGACCGAACCTCTCTATGCGGCGCTTCCGGAATCACATCGACTGGCGCGGCGAAAACAAATCAAGCTGGAAGAACTCCGCAGCGAGGCCTTTATCTTTATCCCACCGCGTTGGGGTACCGGTTATCACGCCCAGGTATCACATGCCTGCCTAGAGGCCGGTTTTACGCCCAATATTGTTGAGGAAGTTGAGCAAATTCACACAATGGTCAGTCTAGTTGGTGCGAATATGGGGATTGCTTTGGTCGCTGACTCCATACGTCGGTTCCAACCGCCGCATGTCGTCTTCCGGCCCATCCAAGATCCATCGAAGCTGCTATTCATCGAGTTCGGGTTGGCGTGGCGAGAAGATAATTTATCGCCTGCCGCCGATGCGTTTTGTCGCATTGCTAGGAATACAGTAAAAGAAATGGCACTTACGACCTGACGCCGAGTAGCATATCCGGTGCGGGATAAGACAGCAGTGCAGTTTAATTTTTAAGCGTCTGTACTGCGTCGTCGACAACAGTATCCTTGAAGAAATTCGGGTTCAGCGATGTGTGCAACCGGGCCGCGTTGCCGAAGGTAAAGGATTCGAACTGCGCCTCGTTGAGGTCACCGTCCTCCACCAGCTCGAACGCTTCCTCCAACATGCCACTCATATCGATGACGTCAAAATGCCCGACGTCGGAGCTGAACATCGGGTTGAGTTTGGTTTTGCCGCTATAGGCCCAGGCCGTGGTCGGATCGTCGGCCTCGCAACCGAAGAAGAATCGTTCCTGAAACAAATGCGTTAAATCCGTTGCTGCTTCAATTCCGGCGGCTTCGTAATCGTCGATAGGGGCTCCCGCGCGATGCTCCCGTTCGGTCAAATCCGCCGGCGAGTAAAACGGTTTTAGGGTGCTGGGCCCGGCGATGATCTCGTCGATCTTTCCGGCATAGGCGGAGCCACCATATTGGGCCAACAATCGAGCAAGCTCTTCCATATCCGTATTGGTCGGGCTGAGATGCTTGAGCATCGACGTTTCGTTGCGTTTCTCCCAATGGCCGATTAAATCGGCCAAGAGGTTGCATCCCCAAGCGACACCGCCTTCCAGCATCCCAAATCTCAATTGAGGAAATCGCTTAAGAACGCCACCGAAGATTAGTGCTTTCGCGAACACATGACTGGCGCCCGCGAAATGTCCGATGTGGTTGAAGGTGAAGTTGTTCACCGAAGCGCGGCCTTCCCAGCCCATGCTGCTGGAATGCGCGGTGACCGCGACCTTATGATCGATACAGGCCTGCCAGAACGGATCGTAGTCATGGGGGCTCTCCATCGCGAGACTGTCGATATAATAGCCGCCGGAGGGATAGTAGCCGCCGGTATTTTGGCTCCCGCCGCTGTCGAGCGGACGCCGGACATGGTTTGCGATCATGATTGCTTTCATGCCGAGCTCGCCGACCACGTGGTGGAGCTCTGCGATGGCTTCTCCCGGCGTGTGCATGGGGATTGTTGCTACCGGTGTCAGTCGGTCCGCAAAGGGTGCGAATAATTCAGCGTTCATCTTGTTCAGAGCCCGGCAGATAATCGGTCGCAATTCGTCGTCTGGGATTGAGCCCTGTACCAATCCGAGCGTGGTGTAGACGACGGCGAAGTCGACACCGAACTCGTCCAGCCGTTCATACATGAGTCCCGGGATCATGGCTGAGGCGCGGTCGCGTGTATTAGCGGGCTCACCCCACCATGTCGGCCGTCGCAGCCGCCGGGCGAGGCGTTCTTCGGTGCTCAACCCGTACCAGGCGTCCTCGCGCTTCTTATTCTCGCGGAACCGGTCGGCCATCGCCGACCCGCCTTCCGTCTCGAGAAAATCAAGAAAGATAGGCACTGGCTCCAGCCAATGACCATCCGCATCGATCACGGGGTGCGATAATTGCGCGCGGATGTCGGTGGATGAAGTCATGGCCAAACCCTAAGCTTGCGCGGCAGCAAGCATCATGCGCGAAGCTTTCTCGCCGATCATGATCGAGGGGGCGTTGGTATTACCGGATGTCAGGGTCGGCATGATCGATGCGTCGGCGACTCGTAACCCTTCAATCCCATGGACACGCAATTGGTCGTCGACAACCGCCATCGGATCGCTGCCCATTTTGCAGGTGCCGACAGGGTGATAGGTCGTCTCTGCATTCTCTTTCACCCATTGCAGCAATTCATCGTCTGCGTCCATATCGGCACCGGGCGCGATCTCCCCGGTTACGATGCCGTCGAGCGCTGGTGCGGTCATGATGTTGCGGGCGATGCGCATCGATTCCAACGTCACGTCACGATCGAGCTGCGCCGAGAGAAAATTGAAGCGAATCGCGGGTGGCTGTTTGGCATCGGCCGATGAGACGTGAATGCTACCTTGGCTCTCTGAACGCAGGATATGCATAAAAGCGGTGAGTCCAGATTCCTTAGCCAAAGTGAAATTGTCACCGACCAAGAAGGGCACCCAACCGATGACCGCATTCGGCGCTTCCAGACCTTCGCGTGTCCGGATAAAGGCACGCAGCGGGGCGGCCGTGATACCGAGCAATCCTTTGTCGGTGAAGAGATATTTGAGCGCTTCCCAAACGACGCGCGGCCCCCGGCCTTTGACGTTGTAAGTGAGCGCCAACGATTTTGGAATCGTCCATTTCATGCGGGGCGCATAGTGATCACGAAGGTTCTCGCCGACACCCTTGAGTTCGTGCAGGACGTCGATCCCGAGTTCTTGCAGGCGTTCCGCCTGGCCGATGCCTGAGAGTTCCAAGAGCTGAGGGGAGTTAATCGCCCCTGCGCTGATTAGGATTTCCCGTCCGGCCTTTGCCTCGCGCACTTCTCCTTTAACAGTGTATCGTACACCGACGCATTTCTTGCCCTCGAACAGCAGTTTTTCCGATAGTGCGTGTGTCTGCACTGTGAGGTTCGGCCAGTCCTTCGCTGGATAGAGATAGCAATAGGCGGTGCTCATTCGTCGTCCGTGGCGAATTGTCGTTTGCGACATGGCGATGCCGTCCTGGAATTCGCCGTTGTAATCGGGTGTGCGCATGATGCCGATTTGCTCCGCACCATCCATGATCGTTTCGTAAAGCGTACCTTTTTCGATACTGTCGTTGACTTTCAATACACCGCCGCGGCCACGAAAGTTCTCGTCCGCTTCGCCTTCGTAATCCTCCATGTCGCGGAAGATCGGCAGTACGTCGCTGTAACTCCATCCGCGATTGCCGAGCTGCGCCCAAATGTCGAAGTCCTGGCTCTGGCCTCGGGTAAAGACCATTCCGTTGATCGAACTAGAACCGCCGAGTAGCTTACCGCGTGGCACTGAAATACGCCGTCCGCCGGTACTCTCTTCTGGCTCCGACGAGTAGAGCCAATTGGCTGCCGGATTATTGATCAGTTTCGCGAACCCGATCGGGATTCGGGACCAAGGATGGCTGTCACGCCCGGCTTCGAGAAGAAGAACCGTGTACTTGCCGTTCTCCGCCAATCGATATGCGGCGGCCGCCCCTGCCGAACCTGCACCGACGACAATGAAATCATAAGTTTTACTGTCCATAAGGCATTCCCTCGATCGCTGAATCTTAGATTAAGAGTAAGCTGGACCGGAGCGAAAGAAACGGGCGAGGGGATCCTGAAACTGAGGTGCGGCGTCATTCCGGAATGGGCTAAGCTCAGACCCGAAATTATCACCTGAGGCTTCCATTCAAAGAAAATGCGGAGGGGAAATGCTTAGGCACTAGTTCTGGGTTCGCTGCACGCCCCGGAATGACGGCACCTGCTTCTACGCCACCGCCGCCAACACAATCTTCGAAGCTTTCTCGCCGATCATGATCGAGGGCGCGTTGGTGTTGCCGGATGTTAGGGTCGGCATGATCGAGGCATCGGCGACCCGCAACCCTTCGATCCCATGGACGCGTAATTGATCATCGACGACGGCCATCGGGTCATTACCCATCTTACAGGTGCCGACCGGATGGTAGGTCGTCTCCGCCGTCGCCTTGACCCAATCCAGGACTTCGCTATCGGAGGAAATATCGACGCCGGGCGCGAGTTCATCCTGGACGATACCTTCGAGCGACGGTGCCCGCATGATCTCCCGCGTGAGACGGGTCGCTTCCAAGGTGACGTCACGGTCAAGTTGCGCTGATAGGAAATTGAACTTAATCGCCGGTGGCTGTTTCTCATTTGCCGACGCAATGTGGATGCTGCCGGTGCTTTCCGAACGCAGGATATGGGCAAAGGCGCTGACGCCGGAGTTTCGGTCGAGGGTGAAATTCGGACCCATTAGGAAGGGCACCCAACCAATCATCGCGTTCGGCGCATCGAGCCCCTCGCGGGTGCGAACGAAGGCGCGCAACGGTCCCGACGACATACCGAGCAGTCCTTTATCAGTGAAGGCATAGCGTAACGCTTGCCACACCAACCGAATACCGCGTCCGTGAACGTTATAGGTAAGACCTAACTCCCTTGGCACCGACCATCGGAACCGGGGAGCAAAATGATCGCGCAGGTTCTCGCCAACGCCTTTCAACTCGTGATGCACTTCTATGCCATGCGCCCTCAACACATCCGGTTGACCGATGCCGGAGAGCTCCAACAATTGCGGCGAATTGATTGTGCCGCCAGAGACGATGACCTCGCGATTGGCCGTCGCGGTCCGGGTTTGTCCGTCCTTGGTATAGCGCACGCCAGTGCATTTCTTGCCGTCCAGGATCAAGGCCTCGGTGAGGGCGTTGGCGTGAATGGTGAGATTGGGCCGGTCCCGTGCCGGGTCGAGATAGCAATAGGCCGTGCTCATTCGCCGCCCACTGCGGATCGTCGTTTGCGTCATGCCGATACCATCTTGGCGTGCGCCGTTGTAGTCCTTTGTATATTCGATGCCGTGATGACCGGCCGCTGCGATGATCTTGTCGTAAAGCGGACCCTCTTCGACGTTGTCGCTGATTTTCAGGGGACCGCCTGAGCCCCGGAACTCGGGATCGCCGCTGCCGTTATAGCTCTCCATTTCCCGGAAGACCGGCAGTACATCCTGATAGCTCCAGCCACGATTACCCATCTGCGCCCACATGTCGTAGTCCTGCGCCTGACCGCGCACGAAAACCATGCCGTTGATGGAGCTGGATCCGCCAAGGAGCTTGCCGCGGGGTACCGGAATTTTCCGGTCCGCCGCCCCTTCTTCCGGCTCCGACTCGTAGAGCCAGTTGGCTGCCGGATTATCGATCAGCTTGGCAAAACCAACAGGAATGCGCGACCACGGATGGCTCTCCCGCCCGGCTTCTAGAACCAGGACGTTGTGCTTGCCGTCGGCGCTCAAGCGGTTCGCCAACACGGATCCAGCCGATCCTGAACCGACGACGATATAATCGAAGTTCTCGTTGCTCATCCTATGGTCATCCAAGTCACTGTTATTGTCCGCATTCCCTCGTGCTCATGGTTCGAGAGTCTCACCATGAGATTTTGAAATAATCGTCCGAGTCTAAGCCGCTGACAATACCATTCGCGCGGCTTTCTCGCCGATCATAATCGACGGCGCGTTGGTATTCCCCGACGTCAGGGTCGGCATGATCGAGGCATCGGCAACACGCAGACCTTTGATGCCGTGGACGCGAAGTTGATCATCGACAACGGCCATTGGGTCGCTGCCCATCTTGCAGGTTCCGACTGGGTGATAGGTCGTCTCCGCATTGTGTTTCACCCACTCCAAAAGATCGTCGTCGGACTGGGTGTCGACGCCAGGTGCCATTTCATCTATCGAGACGTCCCGCATCGGACCTGCATTCATGATGCGCCGTGTGATGCGCATGGATTCCAGCAGAATTTCGCGATCGGTCTGTGCCGAAAGGAAATTGAATCGGATGGCCGGCGGTGTACCTGGGTCGTTTGACGTGACGTGAATATTGCCGGTGCTGTCCGAACGGAGGACATGAGTAATCGCCGTAATTCCCGACTGTTCGTGCAATTGAAAATTCTCGTTGGCGAGGAACGGAATCCACGAGATGGCCGCGTCCGGTGCTTCCAAGCCTTCACGGGTCCGGACATAGGCGCGGATTGGTGCCGCCGGAAGTCCGAGCAATCCCTTGTTGGTGAAAGCATATTTTAGCGCCTGCCAGAAGAGACCGAGGCCCCGCCCCTTGTCGTTGTATGTGAGGCCAAGCTCTCGCGGCACACTCCATTTCATGCGCGGCGAATAATGATCCCGCAAATTTTCACCGACACCTTTCAGCTCATGTAGGACATCGATGCCAAGCGCCTGCAGATGCTCCGCCTGGCCGATACCGGACAGCTCCAACAGTTGGGGTGAATTGATCGAACCGGCGCTGACGATGACTTCTCGCCGCGCCGTGGCCTCGTGTGTCTGGCTGCCCTGCCGATAGCGTACGCCGGTGCAACGCTTGCCCTCGAAAGTCAGGCGTTCGGTCAATGCGTTCGCTTGGATTTTCAGATTTCTTCGGCTCCGCGCCGGATCCAAATAGCAATAAGCGGTGCTCATGCGACGACCGTTACGGATCGTTGCTTGGGTCATGCCGATGCCTTCCTGGCTGGCACCATTATAGTCCTTGGTATAGTCGATACCGACTTCTGCCGCCGCCGCAATCAGCTTGTCGTATATCTCACCGCTCTCGATGTTTTCGTTCACTTTCAGCAGACCGTCGCGGCCGCGATACTCGTCATCACCGTCACCCCGGTAGCTCTCCAATTCCTTGAAGATCGGCAGCACGTCTCGGTAGCTCCATCCGCGATTGCCGAGCTGCGCCCATTGGTCGTAGTCCTGTGCCTGACCGCGCACGAAGACCATGCCGTTGATCGAACTGGAACCGCCGAGCAGTTTGCCGCGCGGCACAGGAATACGGCGTCCGCCCGACGCTTCCTCGGGTTCGGATTCGTACAGCCAATTAGCCGCCGGATTCTCGATCAATTTCGCAAAGCCAACGGGAACGCGCGACCACGGATGGCTCTCCTGTCCGGCTTCCAGAACGAGGACGGAATGATCGCCGCTGGCGCTCAACCGGTTCGCCAAGACGGACCCCGCGGACCCGGCGCCGACGATGATATAGTCGAATGTCTCTGTCGCCATTATTCAAACTCCCTGAACGTAATCTCAATAATGCGGCGTCTTCCCTCTCACTCTAACGCTCTCCCACGAGGGGAGGGGGACTATGCTTCCTCTTCTTCCGGCCAAACTTCCGCCAAAGTCCGGAAGGCCGATGCCGCG
>CAXAGK010000130.1:0-9022 GCA_963968305.1 uncultured Rickettsiales bacterium
GTATAGGGTTTCGATGACGAAGGTAGACTTGCCACTCCCGGAGACGCCGGTGAAGCATGTGAAAACACCGAGCGGTATATTAACATCGATATTTTTCAGATTGTTCGCCCGCGCACCCTTAACCGTAAGCGAATGTTTTTTGCGGACCTTCCGGCGTTCGGCTGGTATGGGGATCTTGCGCATTTGGGTCAGATACTGGCCAGTGAGGCTCTCGGGCGCGGCCATGACTTCTTCCGGAGTACCGCGGGCGATGATATGACCGCCATGTATGCCGGCGCCCGGGCCTAAATCCACGAGATAGTCAGCCGTACGGATGGCTTCCTCGTCATGTTCGACGACGACTACCGTATTTCCCAGATCGCGCAAACGCCTCAAGGTCTCAAGGAGACGGGCGTTATCTCGGGAATGGAGGCCGATCGACGGTTCGTCGAGGACGTAAAGAACCCCCATGAGACCGGAGCCGATTTGCGAAGCTAGGCGAATGCGTTGGCTTTCTCCGCCCGACAAGGTGCCGGAAGATCGGTTCAGAGTGAGGTATTCCAAGCCGACATCGACGAGAAAGCCGAGCCGCGCATTGATTTCCTTGAGAATACGTTCACCGATTTGGGTTTGCGTTGTATTCAGGATCGTGTGGAGCACACTAAACCAATTCTTCGCCTCCTGAATAGACATTTGCGAAACTTCGGCGATATGGAGAGTGCCGATTTTGACGGCGAGAGCTTCGGGTTTCAGGCGGTTCCCTTCGCAACGGCCGCAGGGATGGATGCTTTGATACTTTTCCAGATCATCCCGAACCCAATTGCTGTCGGTCTCCTTCCAACGTCGTTGCATATTAGGGATGACGCCCTCAAAGACCTTAGTGGTACTGTATGTACGCAGGCCGTCGTCATAGGCCATCGTTACCTCGTCCTTGCCGCTGCCGTGTAAGATCGCATCTCGCACGGTTTCTGGCAGGTCACCGAACGGCGTTTTCATGCTGACGCCGTAATGCTCGGCGAGGCTTGTTAGGGTCTGTTTGTAATAGGGTGATGAGCTATTCGCCCACGGTGCGATAGCGCCTTTCTCAAGACCCTTCGAATCGTCGGGCACGACAAGTGACCCGTCAAAATACATGGTCGTCCCGAGCCCATCGCAAGCGGGACAGGCGCCGAAAGGGTTATTGAAGGAAAACAACCTTGGTTCGATCTCGTCGATAGAGAATCCCGAGACGGGGCAAGCGAATCTAGCCGAAAATATCGTTCGGTTCTGGGTATCCGCCTCTTCGGCGATGGCGAGGCCGTCTGCGAGTTCGAGGGCGGTTTCGATCGAATCAGCCAATCGCGTCTCGATCCCGGGGCGGACGACGACCCGGTCGACGACAATCTCGATGTCGTGTTTCTTGTTCTTGTCGAGTTTTGGGGCGTCTTCGATCTCATGCAGCTCGCCGTTGATCTTGACCCGTTGGAAGCCTCTTTTCTGATATTCTTTGAGTTCTTTGCGAAATTCGCCCTTACGGCCCCGCACGACCGGGGCGATCAGGTAGAGGCGAGTGCCTTCCTTCATCGCGGCGACGCGGTCGACCATCTGGCTGACGTTTTGACTCTCAATAGGCAAGCCGGTTGCCGGTGAGTAGGGAACCCCAATTCGCGCGAAGAGGAGACGCATGTAGTCATATATCTCGGTCACGGTACCGACAGTCGAGCGAGGATTTCGGCTGGTGGTCTTTTGCTCAATGGAAATGGCCGGTGACAATCCGTCGATGGAGTCGACGTCCGGCTTCTGCATCAGCTCCAGAAATTGGCGCGCATAGGCGGATAAACTCTCCACATAGCGGCGTTGCCCTTCGGCATAGACGGTGTCGAATGCCAGTGATGATTTGCCCGAACCGGAGAGGCCGGTGAAAACCACCAGCTTATCGCGCGGGATATCGATGTCGACATTCTTAAGGTTATGCTCGCGGGCACCGCGAACCTGAATATAATCGGGCATGAAACTGTAATTTTCTCAACGGCTAGAGGTCAAATGAATATAGATACTCCTGTCCCCGGTTGCGATAGATGAATCGATAAGAATGCGATTGAATTTTGCTTAAGCGTTGGCGATGTGTCCTGTGAACCCGTATATTCATTCCGAACAAATTTTACTCATCAGTGATCGAACGGAACGGTAATGGTTGGCAGCGTAAACAAGGTAATATTGGTTGGAAATTTGGGCAGGGACCCGGAAGTCCGCTCGATGCAAAATGGCGGCAAGGTTTGCAATCTGAGCGTTGCGACTTCCGAACGCTGGAAAGACCGGAATACCGGGGAACAGCAAGAAAAGACTGAATGGCACCGCGTTGTTATTTTCGATGATCGCCTCGTCGACGTCGCTGAGAAATTTCTCCAAAAAGGCCGCAAGGTTTACCTCGAAGGTGAAATTCAAACCCGGAAATGGCAGGATCAATCGGGGCAAGAAAAATACACCACGGAAGTCGTTCTGCGGCGATTTAGAGGCCAATTGGTGCTCCTCGATTCGCGCAGCGATAGCGGTGGTGGCTATCAAGGTGCCTCCGATTACGGTGCTCCAGATAATTCCATGGGCGGTGGGGCTATGGGTGGCGGAATGGACACCGGAGGCGGTGGAGCACCGATGGGACCAGGTGGCGATGATCTCGACGATGAGATCCCGTTCTAGGACTATAAAATACGCCTGAACTGGGTAATCAACTACCTTATATAGTTGCTAGACCAAGGCCTATCTGCTAGATTTTGACATTGCGGTGACACTTGGGTCATCGTGGCTACAATCTTCCATCTTCATGTATAAAAACCCGCGGCCACAAATTTGAGTACGCCTCCGCCCAGCGAAGGATCCTTCGATATCGGCGAAATCGCCATCGAAGAGGAGATGAAGCGTTCGTATCTCGATTACGCGATGAGCGTAATTGTGAGTCGGGCGCTTCCGGACGTGCGCGACGGATTGAAACCTGTCCACCGTCGTATTCTCTATGCGATGCATGAAAACGGTTACGATTCGAGTAAACCTTATCGCAAGTCCGCCCGTATTGTTGGCGACGTCATGGGTCGATATCACCCTCACGGCGATCAGGCGATCTACGATGCCATGGTAAGGATGGCGCAGTTGTTCTCCATGCGCCTGCCCTTGATCGACGGTCAGGGGAATTTTGGATCCATGGACGGCGATCCGCCGGCAGCCATGCGCTATACCGAAGCGCGGACGGCGCGCTCCGCCGAAACCTTAATCGACGATATCGATAAGGAAACCGTCGACTTTCAGGCAAACTATGATGAGACAGTGGAAGAACCGATGGTTCTTCCGGCAAGATTTCCAAACCTATTGGTTAACGGGGCTGGTGGAATTGCGGTCGGCATGGCGACGAATATTCCACCGCACAATCTTGGAGAAGTCATAGACGCTTGCGTCGCCTATATTGACGACCCCGAAATCGAAGTCGAAGGGCTGATGGAATACGTCCTGGGTCCGGATTTCCCGACCGGTGGTAGTATCCTTGGGCGTGCGGGCATTCGATCGGCTCATATGACAGGGCGTGGTTCGGTCGTAATGCGCGCGAAAACTCATGTGGAAGAATTTGGTAAGGACCGCGAAGCGATCGTGGTGACCGAAGTTCCATATCAGGTGAATAAGTCACGGCTTCTCGAGCGTATCGCCATTATGGTCCGCGAGAAGCAGATCGAAGGTATTTCCGACCTGCGTGACGAATCGGATCGTGATGGGGTCCGTGTTGTCGTCGAATTGCGGCGAGACGCCATTTCCGAGGTCGTATTGGCTCAGTTGTTCCGCCATACGCAACTGCAAACCAGCTTTGGCGTGAATATGCTGGCCTTGAATGGCGGCCGGCCAGAAATGCTGAACCTTAAGCAGATCATTGTCGCGTTCATCGAGTTCCGCGAAGAGGTAATCACCCGGCGCACGGTCTATTTGCTAAAACGCGCGCGTGAACGGGCCCATATCTTGGCCGGATTGCTGGTGGCCATCAGTAATCTCGATCCTGTTATTGAGATGATTCGCTATTCCCCTGACCCCACAACCGCGCGTCAAAAACTAATGGCGCGCGACTGGCCGGCGGGCGATGTCGAAGATTTCATCAAGCTGATCGATGATCCTGGACATCAAGTCGTCGACGGAGCGTATCGCCTTTCCGAAGCGCAGGCTCGGGCGATCTTGGAATTGCGTCTGCAACGCTTGACGGGAATGGAGCGCGATAAGCTCACCGCCGAGACCGCTGAACTCGCGGAGCGCATTAGCGGATTCCTGGAAATATTGGGCTCGCGCGAGCGATTGTTCGATATCATGCGCGAGGAACTCGTGGAAATGCGGGATAAGTTTGCCGATGATCGACGGACGATTATCCAGGATGTCGAATTCGAGCACGATATCGAAGATTTGATCCAGCGCGAAGATATGGTCGTCATGGTCACCCATGGCGGTTATATTAAACGGGTACCGCTTTCCACATATCGGGCGCAGCGACGGGGCGGGAAGGGCCGTTCCGGCATGAATACACGCGATGACGATTTCGTCAGCCGCCTTTTCGTAACGTCCACTCACACGCCTGTGCTGTTCTTCTCCTCGAAGGGCATCGTCTACCAGATGAAGGTCTACAAACTGCCTCTGGGGAGCCCACAGGCACGCGGTAAAGCCATGGTGAATCTATTGCCGCTGGAAGAGGGTGAGTTCATCACAACGGTGATGCCGCTACCTGAGGACGAGGAAAGTTGGGGCGAACTTTACGCGATGTTCTCAACGCGTATCGGTAATATTCGGCGGAACAAACTGTCCGACTTCGTCAACATCAAGGCGAATGGCAAAATCGCCATGAAGTTGGAAGAAGGCGACGTATTGGTCGACGTCCAGGTTTGCACGGAACAGAACGACGTATTGCTGTCGACCCGCAACGGCATGTGTATCCGCTCCGCGGTGACCGACGTTCGGGTCTTCAGCGGCAGAACTTCGACCGGTGTGCGGGGAATTCGCCTCGGCTCTGGAGACGAAGTGATATCGATGTCTATTCTGGATCATATGAATATCGAGACGGATGTTCGCGACGATTACTTGAAGACGGCATCGGCGCTGCGTCGTTCCGGTGACGATGAGAATGGCGAATCGGAAGAGCGGTCCTCCAATCTCACCGCTGAAACGATCACCGAACTCGCCGAACACGAACAGTTTATTCTGACGGTAACGGAACGTGGATTTGGCAAGCGGAGTTCCGCTTACGAATACAGAACGACCGGACGTGGCGGTAAGGGAATTGCGAATATAGAGATGACCGAGCGCAATGGTCCTGTCGTTGCCTCTTTCCCTGTCGGTTCTTCGGACCAGATTATGCTGGTGACGGATAGCGGTCAGCTTATACGGTTCTCCGTCGACGAAGTGCGGATCGCGGGGCGCCGGACGCAAGGTGTCACATTGTTCCGTATTGAAAAGGACGAACGCGTCGTATCTGTCGCCCATCTTAGTGAGATGAATGGTGATGAAGATGCCGACGAAGAAGAAACAGATGCCGATGCGAGCGCCGGGGATAACACCGACGACGCGCCGGCTGGGAGTGAAGAGGAATAGCTAAATGGCAGAAAAACAGGTCGGAGTTTACCCAGGAACCTTCGACCCAATAACAAACGGCCATCTGGACATTATCATTCGAGCAGCAACGAAGGTCGTCGATCATCTGATCGTCGCGGTTGCCATGAATGCCGGAAAAGGGCCACTTTACACGGTTGAAGAGCGCTGCAAAATGGTCGAGGACGAGATCGCGAAAAGCGGGGCCATTGATCCCGCCAACGTGGAAGTCCAGACCTTCGACAATTTACTAGTTAAGTTTGCCGCGGATGTGGGTGCCAACGTGGTCGTAAGAGGATTGCGCGCGGTCTCCGATTTTGAGTATGAGTTTCAAATGGCGGCGATGAACAGAAAGCTATATCCGGAAGTCGAAACAGTTTTCCTGATGGCATCCGATCGCAATCAGTTCATTTCCTCACGCTTTGTGAAAGAAATTGGAATGCTTGGCGGAAACGTTAGGCATTTCGTGCCAGAAGGCATCGCCGACATTCTCGAAAAAACCTACAGCGAATCTTAATTCGCGCTGGAAAGCGTGCTTTAGCGATACTCTTTGGGGAAAAAGGAAAGGTAGTCATGCTTCTCGGCCGCTAAGTGCCAGCTGATGCAAAATTGCATACTATCAGAGTTCTTACCATTTATTTGGCCCACCAAGGTGCCATCCGGTGCAATTGTGGTGTATCGCCGAATAATTGAAGCCTGGCGGCATTTTCTCCATTAGGAATAGCGGTCCGGCGATAAATTTCCCATTTTTCGCAACCGCAAAGCTATCTTTGGCAATCCCGGCGCCAGTCGGTAATTTCCCCGCATCTTTGTAATTCAGATACGCTTTTGCTTTTTAATTCAGATAATTGTTTAGAAATCGCCGACCGTGGCTGAACGACGGATAAGGTGCGTTATTCGCACGTTTCCATTTCGAATAGTCGCGTGCGATCTTGTCGTCGGAACGGCTATACGAACTTGTAAGCTTGGCCTTCTTTGATTGATAGAGTGTCTCGGCTTGCTCTGATCCTAACCGTTTGGTATCCGGCATGCGGGAATGCCGGTTTTGTATTTTACCCGTTGCATCCTTGGAAAGTCCGCCTTCCTCAGCATCTCGACCTTTAGCGATGGCGGCGTTTCTAGCCGCGACTTGAGCAAAAATGGCGCATATGCGGTCTACTTACAGCAAGATGGTCTCAAATTGGCGGCTGCAAACGACTTGCGGGGCACTCGCCCATTGTCAACACGCCCCGAACCTTCGCATTAGTACTTGCGAAGCAACCCTACGAGCCGACCTTGCACCCGCACTCGGTCGGGTCCGAAGATTCTTGTCTCATAGTCCTTGTTCGCCGGCTCCAGCGCAATCGACGCACCTTTGCGCCGCAACCTTTTTAGAGTGACTTCCTCGCGGTCGACCAGGGCGACGACAATGGCGCCGTTTTCCGCATCGGCACAACGTTGAATGATCACATGATCGCCGTCGTGAATTCCCGCCTCGATCATCGAGTCCCCTTCGACTTCCAGAGCGTAATGCTCGCCGGTTCCGACAAGATCGGGTGGTATCTCGATTGTATTGGATTCGTCCCGCAGTGCTTCAATCGGTGTACCGGCGGCGATGCGCCCATACAGCGGGAGGTTTATTACGCCGATATGGGCTGCCGGTGGCAGAGGGGTGGGTTCAGTGTATTGTTTTTCGTTCACGTCGACCAAACGCGATGCGAAACTGGGCCTCGAGCGTTCGACAGGCTCAATATTGTCTGGAAGCCGCAAAACCTCAAGGGCACGGGCTCGATGCGGTAGGCGGCGCAAAAATCCGCGCTCTTCCAATCCGGTAATTAATCTATGGATGCCCGATTTTGATTTTAACTGCAATGCATCCTTCATTTCGTCGAATGAGGGGGAGACACCCTGATCCTGCATTCTTTCGTGGATAAACATGAGTAATTGATGTTGTTTCCGCGTCAGCATTTGTTTTCCTTGCCGAAGATGTGGCTCGACGTTTTGTTCGCACTTCGTGTGTGAACAAAACATAAACTCAATGTTTGTTCTAGTTTAGTTCTTTTTATACGTCAACGAAGAAATTTAGGTGCGGTAAACGCCACTCGGCATTTTGAGCACTTCGACGCGTTCTCCGGCTGAGAGTGCCGGTGCATGAGCTGGCCGGACGATTAGTCCGTCGGCATGGGTCAATGTGGCCATCATCGAGCTGTCTTGGCGGTGGAACGACCGCACAACGGTTTCGTTATTATCGTCAATCTCGAATGTTGCTCGCAGATAATCCTGACGTCGATCATTCTCCGTCAAATCATTAGCCGATTTAAGATAGAGAGTGTCTGGGTCAGCTTCGATTGCGCCTTGCATGCGAGCGAGGGCAGGGCGCAGGAATATCATGGCGCAGACGAGACTGGAGACGGGATTGCCGGGAAGCCCAAGGACGGGAATACCGTCGATATCACCGAACATCAGCGGTTTCCCCGGTCGCATCGCTATACGCCAAAAATCTACATCCATACCGCCTTCACTTAGGACGTCTTGTACCAGATCGTGATCGCCGACCGATGCACCCCCGGTCGTCACCAACATGTCATTACCGACGATACCGGACGCCATCTGGCGTAATCCCTCGCGGTCGTCGGGTGCAATGCCCAGGAGAACCGGTTCGGCCCCCATGGCCCGCACGAAGGCGGCTAGGGCGATCGCATTCGAGCTGACGATTTGATTGGGGCCGATTTTCTCACCTGGCATGACAATCTCGTCACCGGTTGCGAGAATTGCTACACGTGGTTTGCGGTACGTCATCAACCACGGAACATTCATGGCGGCCGCGAGTCCAACATGGCGGGCCTTCATCCGCGTTCCCTGGGGTATAAGAACATCGCCCTCGGCAAAATCTAAACCGGCGGGCCGAATATAGGTTCCCGCAACAGCGCCCTCGTTAATACGAACGCTATTATCGGTTTGGACGGTATCTTCCTGGATAACAATAGCGTCGGCACCAGCGGGAACGGGGGCGCCGGTGAATATTCGGACTGTTTCACCTACTTTGACGGTCTCGTCGTAGGAACCTCCCGCGGGTGCATATCCCACGACTTTCAGGTCGGTCGGTACATTTTGGACATCGACAGCCCGCACCGCGTATCCATCCATGGCGGAAACCGCCATGGGCGGTTGTGTGCGCCGGGATTTTACGTCTTCGCCCACCACACGCCCGAAGCTGTCCGTGATCACAACCTGTTCGAGGGGCATTGGTTTTAACGCCGTCAGTATGCGTTCTTCCGCTTCGGCGACGGATATCATGAAAAAATTGCCTTAGGTGGCATCAAATGTACCCGACTTGCCGCCGGATTTGTGGATGAGGCGGATATCGGCGATCTGCATACTGCGATCTATCGCTTTACACATATCGTAAATCGTCAATGCGGCGACCGAGACCGCGGTCAATGCTTCCATCTCAACGCCGGTCTTGCCAGTGATCTTACAG
>CAXAGK010000131.1:0-8950 GCA_963968305.1 uncultured Rickettsiales bacterium
AGCGTCTAAAGGAGCGAGGCCATGTCAGCGTTACCAAAGTTCGACGATATCTCGATGCCGGACAGCACCATCGAAGGACCATCCGCTTGGTACGGACCTGACATGGACGCCAATACCGAGTGGCTGCGCCTATTTTCCGACACAGAACTCGCGGAACTTGATGACGCCATGCGGGCGGTCAAGGCGCGCGGCGACGGCGTGATCGATATCACGCGGGGTAATTTCAACCTACCGACACTGGGCCCGGTCTTGAACGATACCCGTGAAGAATTGCTCGAAGGACGCGGCTTCGTTTTGCTGCGCGGTATTCCTGTCGAGCGCTATTCCATCGAGGAATCGGCGATGATCTATTACGGGATCGGCGCGCATCTGGGCTATGGCGTGCCACAGAACGGTAAAGGCCACGTGCTTGGGCATGTAAAAGACCTCGGCTACGACCACGAAGACACCAATGTGCGCATCTATCAGACTGCGGTGCGGCAAACTTTCCATACGGATGGCTGCGATTTCGTCTCATTGTTGTGTTTGAAGCCAGCGAAAAGCGGCGGCCTATCCAGCATCGTCTCCTCCGTGACGATGTTTAACGAAATATATAAACGGCGCCCAGACCTGGCGGCAGTGCTGTTCCGCCCTCTCGCCGTCGACCGCCGGGGCGAAGTGCCGGAAGGCTATAAGGGCTATTTCGACATGCCGCCGTTCAATTGGTTCGCGGGCAAGCTTTCGACCTATTACGTGCGCCGCTACATCCAGTCGGCGGAACGCTTCGACGATGTCCCGAATCTGTCGGAGGAGACGCTGGAAGCACTCGACTTGTTCGACGAGCTGGCAAACGATCCGGCATTACGCCTCGACATGGAGTTCAAGCCCGGCGATATCCAGGTATTGCACAACCATCAAATCCTACACGACCGCACCGCCTTTGAAGATTGGGTGGAGCCGGAACGCAAACGCCACTTGTTAAGACTTTGGCTGAGCCCAGAAGGTGCCCGTCCGTTACCGGAGCACTTCATCCCGCGCTATAGTTCGATCACGCCGGGCGACCCAGGCCGGGGCGGCATTCGAACGCCAGGCCAAATCTTGAACGCACCCTTGGACGCGGTTTGATGCGGCTCGACGGTCGCGCAGCCATCATCACAGGGGCAGCGTCCGGAATCGGCAAAGCGTCAGCGCAGCTCTTCGCTTCGGAAGGCGCCAATGTACTCGCCATCGACCGCCCGGAAACGCCGCTCGCGGAAGTACATGCGGAACATTCCCGTATCTCCGTTTTGGAGCAGGACGTCACAGATGATGACGCACCCGGCAATATCGTCTCTACCGCGATTGAGCGATACGGGCGCCTCGATATTCTGTTCAACAACGCCGGCATCTCGCGCCGCGCAATTGTTGGTGAGCAAACGGAAGAAGACTGGAACCTGACACTGTCGGTCAATCTGACCGCGCAATTTCGCCTCGCGACGGCAGCGGTCCCCCATTTGAAGGAATCGCCTGCCGGACGGATTCTCAACACGGCCTCCGTTATGGCACGGATGACCGATTACGGTCTCGCTGCCTATAGCGCGTCGAAGGCCGGGGTCGCCGGCATGACCCGCGCCTTGGCGCTCGACCTCGGGAAATTCGGTATCACCGCGAATTTTATCGAGCCCGGAGCGATTCAGACCGGCATGACCCAGGCTGCATTCCAGGACGACGACATCGCGGCGGTCTGGGCCAAGAAAGCGGCGCTCCGTCGCCTGGGCGAGCCCATCGACATCGCTCGTGCCGCGCTGTTCCTGGCGTCGGACGATGCCGGTTTCGTCTCCGGCCACGGCCTCACGGTCGATGGCGGATTGACCCTCAGAACATAGGAGACTCGACATGAAAGGAATTGTCGTTTGCCCGCAACCGCGCGCGGCGGATGTCGGCGCGGAAATCTTAAGCGCGGGCGGCAACGCCTTCGACGCGGCAGTCGCGACCGCTTTCGCGCAGATGGTTGTCGATCCGTTCATGTGCGGCCTCGGCGGCATGGGCAGCTTTCAATTCTTCGATGCGGAGAGCGGCGAGAACGGCATGATCGATTTCCACGCGCGCGCCGGGTCCCTGGTGACGCCTGAGATGTGGATGCACGACGTGCGCGGCCGGACGGAGATATCGGGCTATACGATCTTTGACGATTTCCGCAGCGAGCTCGGTTACACCTCGATCCTCACGCCAGGAACGGTCGCCGGTTTTGGTGCGGTCCACGAGCGTTTCTGCACCAAGCCGTTGGACGAACTCGTAGCACCAGCCGCGCGGCTCGCTCGCGACGGCACAGCGGTCGGATGTTTCGCCCACGACTTCCTCTCACGTCCCATGATGGCGGGGGTACCGGGCGGGGTGCAGCGGGTCTCAGCCACACAAGAATGCAAACGTATCCACCTAAAAGCGGACGGCGCTCTCTTCCCCGTCGGCGATGTTCACCGAAATCCGGATATGGCACGCACCTTCGAACGGATTGCCGCCGAGGGACCGGGCGGTTTCTATCGCGGCCAATTGGCTGCCGATATCGCCGCCGACCTATCCGCGAACGGCTCGTTCGTGACGGCGGATGATTTAGCCCAGTTCAAGACCCGGACGGGCGACCCAGTGAAAGGCCGCTACCGGGGCTATGACGTTTCCTCGAACCCACCACCGGGCAGTGGGGTCACTTTGATCCAGATGCTGCAAATTCTCGAACACTTTGATTTGGCGGCGGAAGGCCACAGCTCGGCAGGCCACATAGATCTGGTCGCCCGCGCCATGGCGGCGGCACATACGGATCGCAACGAATACCTCGCCGATCCCGACTTCGCCGACGTGCCCGTCGATATGCTGGCTTCGCAAGAGCGCGCGGCAGAATGGGCGGAGAAGATCAAGGCGGGCGAATTCCTCGGTGACGGCAAGGAAGAACCACCGTCGTGCACCACCCATATCTCGATCTACGACGAACTTGGAAACGCGGTCTCCTGCACCCACACGCTCGGCACCGGTTCGGGCGTGATCACGCCGGGGATGGGCTTCGTCTACAACAACTCGATGAAGCTATTCGACCCCTATCCCGGCAGCAGAAATTCAATCGAAGTCGGGAAAGCACGCACGACCGGCATGGTGCCGACGATGCTGCTCCGCGACGGCAAGCCCGCCATCGTCGTCGGCGCGCCGGGCGGCAGCGTCATCATTAGCGCCGTGCTGCAATCGATCCTCAACATCGTTGATTTCGGCATGTCGCCGGTGGAGGCAGTGACTGTGCCCCGCATCCATTGCGAAGGCGGCGCCATTCACGCGGAAGCGCGGGTGCAAGGGTCAGTCTGCCGACAATTAACGGATATGGGGCACGAGGTGAAACAAAGCGCGGTCAGCTTCGACCCGGTCATGTCGCGCGCCCATGTGGTCCAAATAGGCCCCGACGGAACCTGGCGCGGAGGGGCCGACCCCCGCGGCGGCGGTGGTATGGCAGTGGTGGACTAACTGGTTGATTAGGTATCCAGATACAAAACTACTCAGCCTCCATCTTTCCGGGGCGCAAAGCGAACCCGGAATAACGATCCGGTAGCGAAGGCTCGCTCAAACCGCTACTCCGCCGCTTCACCTTTCTTTGCCTGATAGCGTTCTATCTCGCTCTGCACCGCTTGCGCCGCCTGACCTTGGAACTTCTCTTTGTTGTCGCGGCTGTAATTGTAGCTGTGGGTGCGGTCGAGGTTTGATTTCTGGAAGTGCGGCATCACGTGGCGTGCGATCAGCTCATAGTTCCGCTTCGTCGCTTCCCAGTCGGCCCAGTTATGAGCGAGCTGCATGAGGCTGCCGAACCCGCCGGAACCTTCAAGCAAGGTTTCGATGTACTCGATCGCGTCGTCCGGGGTGCCGATCACGGCAATCCGGTTTTCCGTCAGATATTCATAGGCGTTGTCGATCTCGTGCGGGACGATCGGGAAGGTCGAGATATCCTTGAAATAGGTGGCGAATTCCTCGATGCCGTATTCCACGTTCTTGCGCGCTTCCTCCCGCGTCTCGGCAATGTGCATCAAGGTGACGAGGCGCCAATTCTCGCGGCTGACGGTCTTGCCGTTCTCCGCCGCCGCTTCCTCGCACATGCGCCAGTTATTGGCATGATGTTGCAATGCTTCATCGTTCGTGCCGCCGATTGAGAGCATGCCGAGACCATGCTTGCCCGCCGCGAGTGCACCCGACGGCGAGCGCGCGCAGGCAACCGCCATCTCGGTGCGGGGTGTCGTGAAAGGTGGGATTTGCAGGTGCGCATCCTTCACCTCGAACCAGTCTGACTTCATGGAGACGGTTTCCCCATCCATCAGTTTCACGATCACGTCGAGGGATTCGTTCATCATGCGGCGCTGGGCTTCCGGATTAATTCCCATGCGATAGGCATCGCCGACCAGTGCACCGGGACCGACACCGAGCATGAAGCGCCCGCGCGTCATGTGGTCGAGCTGCGTCGCCCGCCCTGCCACCATGAAAGGATGGTGATACGGCAAGGAGACCACGCCGGTGCCGAGCTTGATGTTCTTGGTCCGCTCCGCCGCCGCCGCGATAAACACTTCCGGGCAGGCGATAATCTCGAATCCGCCCGAATGATGCTCACCTATCCAGGCCTCGGCATATCCCAACTCATCGAGATATTCGAGCAGCCACATATCGCGCTGCATCGCCTGCGTCGGGTTTTCCTTCAGATCGTGAAACGGAGCGAGGAAGATACCGTATTTCATGGTGTCGTTCGGCATCAGGGAAAGCGCGGAGCTGGTCATGGGATATGTGTCCAAATGTCAGGGTTATTCGGCTGCAGGCGAGGGTAGCCCGTCCGGCGGCCAGTGGTCCACGCCTTCCTCCAACGGGATGCGCAGGCTTTGGAACATCTCGGAGAACAGCCGCCAGTTCGAGATCGCGAGGACCAATTCGATCCGTTCGGCCTCACTCGAGAGGTGTTCACAACACGCGGCCCAAGTCCCATCGGAGATGCGCCCGTCATCGAGGGTCTCATCCGTCGCCGCCAGTACGGCTTTGTCGGCGGCGCTCAAGCAATCAGCGTTCTGCCAATCGCGCACCGCGACCACCGATTCGCCGTCGATCTTCAAGCGTTCGGCGACGCGCCAATGCTGGGTCCATTCGTAGACCGAGCCGGTACGCCACGCGAGGCGCATGATGATCAACTCACGGAGCCGTTCGTCGAGTTTGTTCCCTTTGTACAATAGCGTCGCCAGTAAATTGCTGACGGCGGCCGCCAATTCCGGATGATGAGACATCACCCGGAAGACATTGAGATGCGCCATTGAGGACGGCACGCCGTGCTCTTTGCCGATACGTTCTGCCTCTTCCACGGAGAGGAAGGGGATACGGGACGGATTCGAATCGTCGGTCATGGTTTCAGGTCCATATTGTTCTTCAATGGCGCCACACAGAATGAAGTGGCGGAACTGACAGCCAAGAAAAGGGGTGCGAGAGATGAAGATACCGACATTACCCTTCACGTTGACCGATTGGGACACGGTGCCGGAGGAACGCTACGAGGGCGATACCGGTTATGCGCTTTGGCGCACCTTGAACATCGAGGACGTGCGCGTTCGACGGGTCGAATACTCAGCCGGTTATCTGGCGGATCATTGGTGTGACCGAGGGCATATTCTGTTCGTTTATGAAGGCGAGATGGATTCGGAACTCAAAGACGGTCGCGTTTTTACGCTGAAACCCGGCATGAGCTACCAGGTCTCCGACAACGGCGATTCGCCGCACCGCTCCCGCACCGAAGGGGGTGCCAAGCTATTTATCGTGGATTGAATAAAGGCCGGAATAACTAACCGCCCTCGATCGCCTCGCGCAGCACTTCCAGCTCCAGCCACTCTTCCTCGGCGGCGTCGAGTTCGGATTGCCGGGCGGTGAGATCTGCGGTGGCATTCTCGAATTTCTTTGGGTCACGGGCGTAGAGTCCGATATCGGACAGTGTCGCTTCCAAACTGGAAATGACGCTCTGCAGTTCTTCCATACGGATAGGCAAAATCTCAAGCGCGCGTTTTTGATTAAAAGACAATTTTTTCTTCGGACCTGATGCCGCCGGTTTCTTTTCCGGCATACCCGCTTTCGATAGGCTCGGCGCCGAGTCCGACCTCTCGAGATCCGCTCCCCGCTGAACGAGCATATCCGAGTAACCGCCCGCATATTCGGTCCAGCGACCGTCACCTTCATAGGCCACGGTTGACGTGACCACACGGTCGAGGAAATCGCGGTCGTGGCTGACCAGCAGCAAGGTCCCGGCATAATCCGCCAGTAACTCCTGCAGCAGGTCCAGTGTCTCCAGATCAAGATCGTTGGTCGGCTCGTCCAAAACCAACAAATTGGACGGCTTGGCCAGCGCCCGTGCCAGCATCAACCGGCCACGCTCGCCGCCCGACAGACGTTCGATGGGCGTGCGCAGCTGTTCCGGAGCGAACAGAAAATCCTTCATATAGCCGACAACGTGACGCGGCTGCCCGCCCACAATCACTGTGTCTCCGCCGCCACCGGTCAACGCGTCGCGCAGCGTTGTGCCAGGGTCGAGGCTTTCGCGGCGCTGGTCGATGGTCAACATCTCCACGTTGGCGCCTTCCCGGACCTCTCCGGTATCCGATGCTAAATTGCCGATCAGCATATTCACCAACGTGGTCTTCCCGGCACCATTTGGCCCCACGAATCCGACACGATCTCCGCGCTGTATACGGATCGAAAAATCTTGAATGACTTCGTTTTCGCCGAACGATTTGGAGATATTCTTCGCTTCAATCACCCGTTTGCCGGAGGCCGTCGCATCGCTCGCTGCCATGGCGACATTGCCGTCGGCGCGCCGATGCTGGCGGCGCTTATCGCGCAAATCGAACAGCGCCCGCAAGCGGCCTTGATTGCGCTTGCGCCGCGCCGTCACTCCCTTGCGCAGCCACTGCGTCTCGGAGGCGATCTTGCGGTCTAGTTTATGGAGCTCGGTCTCCTCAGTTTCCAGAATTTGGTCGCGCCATTCCTCGAACTTCGCAAAGCCGGAGTCGAGCCGCTTGGTATGACCCCGATCGAGCCACAGGGTGACCCGTGACAAGTTCTCAAGAAACCGCCGGTCATGGCTGATGAGAATCTGTGCGGATCGGGCGGCGGAGAGCTCGCTCTCCAGCCATTCGATGGCAGGCAAGTCCAGATGGTTCGTCGGCTCATCCAGAAGAAGAATATCGGGTTCGGGTGCCAAAGCGCGCGCCAAAGCCGCGCGCCGCGCTTCGCCTCCGGACAATGTGCTCGGGTCGGCGTTCTCGTTGACCTTAAGCTGCTCCAGCAAATACGCACCCCGATAATGGTCGACCCCAGGATCGAGCCCTTCCTCCACATAAGAAAGAACGGTCGCGTGCGCGGACAGGTCGGGCTCTTGCGGTAAGTAGCGGATCGTCGTTCCAGGTTGCAGGAAGACTTCACCATCGTCGGGCGTCACTATCCCCGCCGCTATCTTCAGCAACGTCGATTTCCCCGACCCGTTCCGGCCAACCAGGCAAAGCCGATCCCTTGCAGAGACGGAAAAGGCCGCGCCCTCGAGCAGCGACGGCCCCCCGAAGGTCAATTGAATATCGCGGAGAATAAGAATAGGTGGTGGCATCGGCGCGGACTTTACAAAGACGGAGCGGACTTGGCCACACGGATTAAACATCAGGCGTGAATTTCCGGCCTGTAAAACGCAAACTTCACCTTACTATCGCTATGACACAGCAGAAAATGGGAGAGAGCATCGTGAGCGAATCCGCTTTGCCGAGTTTCAATCTTGAGGGCCGCACTGCCCTGGTTACCGGTGCCGGGCGTGGTATCGGGCGCACGCTAGCGTTGGGGTTGGCGGAAGCCGGAGCAGATATCGTCGCCCTGAGCCGGTCGGAGGAAGAACTCGAAAGTGTCACGAGAGAGATTAGAGCCCTTGGTCGCGAAGCGTCGCCCCTCGTTTGCGACGTCACCAAGACCGGCGGCATGCAAGCCGCCATCAGTAGCCTTCCCAATCTCGACATCCTGGTCAACAACGCGGGCACGAACATTCCGGAAGCCTTTTTGGACGTGCAGGAACAAAGCCTCGACACGTTGCTGACCCTAAACGTGAAGGCGGCCTTTCTGGTGGCCCAAGCTGCCGCCCGCCGCATGCTTAAGGACGACAACCGCAAGGCTCGTGGCGGCGCTATCGTGCATATCTCATCGCAATTAGGGCATGTCTCGCTAATCGACCGCAGCGTCTATTCAATGACCAAACACGCAGTCGAGGGCATGAACAAGGCCATGGCGACGGAGCTGGCGACAACCGGTATCCGGGTCAATGCAGTTGCCCCCACATGGGTAGAGACACCGATGACCGGCCCGGCGCTGGCTGACCCGCAATTTCGCGATTTCATAATGTCCTGCATCCCAATGGGGCATCTGGCGCAGATGCGCGATATCACCGGCGCCGTCGTGTTCCTATGTTCGCCCGCCTCCGCCATGATCACCGGCACCAGCCTGTTGGTCGACGGCGGCTGGACCGCGCGCTAGTCGATCCATGAAAGCGCCCCCGTTTCAGTACCGGCGAATGGAAACCCTCGACGAGTTGTTGGGGGAGCTGGCGATGCATGGCGAAGAGGCCAGCATCCTTGCGGGTGGCCAAAGCCTGGTCCCGCTGATGAACCTGCGCATGGCCCGCCCGGAACTTCTGCTGGATATCAACCAGCTGACCGAACTCTCGGGCATTCGCGTCGAGGACGATAGATTGGTGATCGGCGCATTGACCCGGCATGTCGATGTGTTGAACTCCTCGGACGTGCGCCGTCATGCTCCGTTGATTTCAGACGCTATGCCCCACGTCGCCCACGACGCCATCCGCAATCGCGGAACCTTCGGCGGCAGCGTTGCGCTCGCCGATCTGGCGGCGGAACTCCCGGCTTGTTGCCTGGCGCTTGATGCGGAGATCGAATTGCGCTCGCAAGCCGGA
>CAXAGK010000132.1:0-8948 GCA_963968305.1 uncultured Rickettsiales bacterium
AATCACTGTCCGGTTTACAATTCTGTCGGTGGGCACGCGTATGGCTGGGTTTATCCGGGGCCGATGGGCTCAGTGCTGACACCATCATTGATTGGTGTCGAAGTAGCCGGCCATCTGCCAAATGCATCCACTTTCTGCGGGCGATGCGAGGAAGTGTGCCCGATGCGTATTCCGCTCCCAAAAATGATGCGCCATTTGCGCGAGCGAGAATTTGACAATGGGCTCGGATCACAAACCGTGCGCACCGGTATCCGCATGTGGGCGTTCTACGCCAAGCGGCCGCGGCTCTATCAATTCTTGACCGGGATCAAGTTTCGTATTCTTGGGGCGCTCGGTCGATCGAAAGGGCGGTTCCGCCGTCTACCGGGTGCGGGTGGTTGGACGAAACATCGCGATTTCCCGGCACCGCAACCGGGGGGCACGTTCCAATCGCAATGGTCTTCAAAGGGCGGTGCCCGGAGGCCAGCGGCATGAGTGGGCGCGACAGTATTTTAGGCACGATCCGAAGCGGCCTGGGTCGAGGCGAACTCGGCGATGCGGAAAAGGGAGCGCTCGAGGATCGCATCGCGGCGCGCGGTCGCGGGGTGCGGCCGTCTCGAGTTGATCTCGATTCGGACGAACTTGCGGATCTATTCGTCGACTATGCCAAAGGCGTCGATATGTCAGTTGATCGTGTCGCCTCGATGGAGGACGTACCCGACCGGGTGGCGGATTATCTCGCGCGTGAGAATTTGCCCGCTAATTTGCGGGTAGCACCTGACCCGTCGCTTGACGGTATTCCGTGGGAGAAACGCCCGACCCTTACCATTACCCGCGGCAAGACCGATGGCTCTGACGAGGTCGGGTTGACCGGCGCTTTCGCCGGGGTGGCGGAGACCGGCACCTTGATCATGCGCTCCGGCCCGGAACATCCGACCACACTCAACTTTTTGCCGGACTCTCATTTGGTCGTTATTCGCAAAAGTCAGATCGTCGGTTCCTACGAAGACGCCTGGGATAAAATTCGCGACGGCGAGATGCCACGCACGGTTAATTTCATCACCGGCCCGTCCCGCACTGGCGATATCGAGCAGACCATCTTCATGGGCGCGCACGGTCCCCGCCGTATGCATATCGTGTTGGTCGAGGATGAGTGATGGCGGGCAAAAAAGATGCCGACGACCCCGATCTGTTTCGCGCGGTGATGCACGACGTCAAACCACTAAAGCGCCGCACACCACGCGCGGCCCCGCCACCGGTCTCTCCTTCTAAACCGGCTTCGGTAAAAAAGTCCACGCCGAAGAAATCGCCAATGCCGCATCAGGCGGCCCCATCACCCCCGCCCCCCGCGAGGCCGAAACAATCCTCTATCGGCCATGGCGACATTGATGGGCTCGATCGCCGCACCGGCCAACGGTTCAAACGCGGACAACTGCCGGTCGAAGCGCGCCTCGATCTGCATGGGTTGACCCAGGTCGAAGCGCATCGCGAGCTCGATGGGTTTTTGTCGCGCCAATATATGACGGGAAAGCGCTGTGTCATCGTTGTCACCGGCAAGGGTGTCGGCAAGGATGGCGGCGGTGTGCTCCGCTCTGCGGTCCCGCGCTGGCTGAATGAATCTCCCAACCGCGAGAAAGTATTGGCGTTCGAGTACGCGCGGCAAAAAGATGGCGGCGCTGGAGCACTCTACGTACTGATGAAGCGACGGCGGATGGGCGGGTGACCCCGCTCGGCGTCAAGCTGCGCGCGCTTCGAGAAGAAAAGGGCGTCACCATGTCGCAAATGGCGGAGGCGCTAGAAGTGACGTCGGCGTATTTTTCAGCGTTAGAGCATGGCAAACGCGGCCGCCCGACAACTCATCGCCTGCACCAAATTTGCGCCTATTTCGAAATCATCTGGGATGAGGCCGACGATCTACGCCGCCTCGCTGATATTTCCCACCCAAAAGTGACCATCGACACATCGGGCCTGTCGCCGGAAGCGACCGAACTGGCGAATCGTTTGGCGGAGCAGATTGGGGAGCTCAGCGAAGCGAAAATAGAGGCGATGCTGAAAACGCTAAATCGGTAGGCAATCAACCTATAAAATAAACTTACTGAGGTCGGTATCTTTCGCAAGTTCGGAGACTTGGACGCGGACGTAATCGGCGTCGATGGTGACAGTGTCGCCCTTGCGGTCGGTCGCGGAGAATGAGATTTCCTCCAGCAGTTTTTCCAGGACCGTGTGCAGGCGGCGGGCACCGATATTCTCTACATGGGAGTTCACTTCGGCGGCAAGGCGCGCCAATTCGTCGATGGCGTCCTCGGTGAAGTCGAGGGTGACCCCTTCCGTGCCCATCAAGGCGACGTATTGCTTGATCAGGCTATTCTCCGGCTCGCGCAGAATGCGAGCAAAATCTTCCTCCGACAGTGCTTTTAATTCGACGCGGATCGGCAAACGGCCCTGCAGTTCTGGCAGCAGATCCGATGGTTTGGCGATGTGGAACGCGCCCGACGCAATGAACAATACGTGGTCGGTTTTCACCGGGCCGTATTTGGTCGAGACGGTGGTGCCTTCGATCAGCGGCAGCAGGTCGCGTTGCACGCCCTCGCGACTGACATCGGCGCCTTGGCGTTCGCTGCGCGCGCAAACCTTATCGAGCTCGTCCAGGAAGACGATTCCGTTTTGTTCCACGATCTCGACGGCTTCGCGGACGATTTTCTCCTCGTCGACCAGCTTGTCGCCTTCCTCGTTCAGCAGTACCGCATAGGATTCTGAGACCTTCAGACGCCGTGGTTTGGTGCGCCCGCCGAGCGCCTTGCCGAGCATATCGTTGAGATTAATCATACCCATCTGCGCGCCGGGCGAGCCCGGAATATCGAAAGTCGGCAGACCCATCGAGCCAGTATCGGCGACTTCCAGCTCGATTTCCTTGTCGTCCAATTCACCGGTTCGGAGTTTTTGGCGGAAGCTCGTGCGGGTCGCTTCACTGGCGTTCTCGCCGACCAGGGCGTCAATGACGCGTTCCTCGGCCATGAGTTCCGCTTTCGCCTGCACGTCTTTTCGATGTTTTTCGCGGATCATGTGGATGGCGGATTCCACCAGATCGCGGATGATTTGTTCCACGTCGCGGCCGACATAACCGACCTCGGTGAATTTAGTGGCCTCCACCTTGATGAACGGAGCTTGATCCAACTTCGCGAGGCGGCGTGCGATCTCTGTCTTGCCGACGCCGGTTGGGCCGATCATCAGAATGTTCTTCGGCAGCACTTCTTCCCGTAGGTCGTCGGAAAGTTGCTGGCGTCGCCAGCGATTGCGCAGTGCGATGGCGACGGCGCGCTTGGCGTCGTTCTGGCCGACGATGTGGCGGTCGAGTTCGGATACAATCTCGCGCGGGCTGAACGTGGTCATACTGTCTCCAAGACGACGGATTCGTTGGTGTAGACACAAATATCGGCGGCGATTTGCATGGCTTTGCGGGCGATGGCCTCGGCATCCATATCTTCGCGATCCATTAGCGCACGTGCGGCGGCGAGCGCGTAATTGCCGCCAGAGCCGATGCCGATCAAGCCGTCTTCCGGCTCCAAAACGTCGCCGGTTCCGGACAGGATCAGGGACACTTTCGGGTCAGCCACCGCCATCATCGCTTCGAGGCGACGCAGGTAGCGGTCGGTCCGCCAATCCTTGGCCAACTCGACGCAAGCGCGCGTTAGCTGATCGGGATATTGTTCCAGTTTCGCTTCCAGCCGTTCGAACAAGGTAAAGGCGTCGGCGGTAGCGCCGGCGAAACCTACCACGACCTTGTCGTCGGCGATCCGCCGGACCTTGGTCGCGTTGGATTTAATGACTGTCTGGCCGAGGCTGACCTGGCCGTCTCCGGCCACCACGGTTATGCCGTTCTTGCGAACTGAGAGGATTGTGGTGCCGTGCCAGGATTGGGGCTCGCTCATAATGCGTCCGATACAGTTGATCGTCGCTCCCATGTGGCGTGGAAACCCCGCCGGGTCAAGGGCGCGGGTCTCACCGCTGTCCCTGACTCGGCGGAATCTTTCCGTTAGTCGAGCTCAAGTCCGTCCATACCGGAGTTCTTCCGGCACTCCGCGATCATCTTGCGGATCTTCGGGCCGAGAGCGGCCGGGTCGTCCATTTGGTCGACTTCGGCGCCGCGCCGCCAACCTTCGCAGACGGCGACCCGTCCGGCACCGGCCTGAATCACGCGGCCGGTAATATCTTGGGCTTCCTCGCTGGCGAGGTAGACAACGGTTGGCGACACCCAACTTGGATCCCGAACCGCTACTTCGTCTTCTGTGTATTCACGCAGATTGTCGGTCATGCGGGTATATGCCGTCGGCGAAATTGCATTCACCGTCACACCGATCCTCGACAATTCGCGCGCCGCGATGATCGTGAAAGCGGCGATACCTGCTTTGGCGGCACCGTAATTTGTCTGCCCGACATTACCGTAGATACCAGAGGTCGAGCTGGTGTTGATGATGCGTCCCATCACCGGTTTGCCGTCGTCGTTCTGTTTTGACATCGCCCGCCAATACGAGGCTGCATGACGCGCAGGGGCAAAAGTGCCCTTGAGATGCACGGCGATAACTGAATCCCATTCTTCTTCCGTCATGTTGACCAGCATGCGGTCGCGCAAAATTCCGGCGTTGTTGACGACGATATCGAGTTTGCCAAACGTGTTGATCGCGGTGTCGACCATGTTCTTGGCGCCGTCGAAGCTGCTGACGTCGTCGCCGTTGACGATGGCGTCGCCGCCGCCGGCCTTAATTTCGTCGGCTACCTGTTGTGCTGGCGAGACATCCGCACCCTTACCGTCCACGCCCGCGCCAAGGTCGTTAACGACAATTTTGGCGCCCGCTTTTGCCAATTGCAGCGCATGTTGACGTCCGACACCGCGTGCCGCGCCGGTGACGATCGCAACCCGGCCTTCGCATAATCCTGCCATTTATTCATCCTTTCTTACTTACAGTTTATTTAATGTTTCGCAGAGCTTTGGTGTTGCTCTCTAACTTAGGTCTAGACGGGGAAATTTCCGGGCCCGTTTTCACTAGAACGAGAAGAGGTGCCGCGCGGGTGGCGTCCGCGCGCGCTTCCTGTTAAAAGACGCCGCGCCAACCAATTGGGAGATCGCGCCATGCGCCAGGCAAGTATAGAGCGCAATACGAAAGAAACGCAGATATCCGCCGAAGTCGACCTCGACGGCACCGGCTCTTATGATGTGTCCACGGGGATCGGTTTCCTCGATCACATGCTGGAGCAACTATCGCGGCACAGCCTAATCGATCTGAAGGTGCGGGCGCAGGGCGATCTGCATATCGATTTTCATCACACCACGGAAGATACCGGTTACGCGGTGGGCGAAGCGTTGAGCAAGGCTCTCGGTGATCGAGCAGGGATCGTGCGCTACGGCGATGCGTTAATTCCCATGGACGAGACCCTGACCCGGGTGGCGCTAGATTGCTCGAACCGGCCGTATCTGGTGTGGAAGGTCGATTTCACGCGTCCGAAGCTCGGCGACATGGACACCGAGTTGTTCCAGGAATGGTTTAAGGCTTTCGCGCAATCGGCGGGGCTGACCCTGCATGTGGAGACCCTCTACGGAGAGAACAATCATCACATCGTCGAATCCTGTTTCAAGGGGCTGGCGCGGGCGTTGAAGACGGCGATTGCCATCGATCCCCGTAAGGCCGATGCGGTGCCGTCTACCAAAGGTGTGCTGGGCGGCTCGCTCTGACATGACTGTCGCGATTGTCGATTACGGCTCGGGCAATTTACGCTCGGCGGCGAAAGGGTTCGAGGAATTCTCGAAAGTGCCGGTCGTGGTCACAGCCGACCCGGAAACTGTTGCGTCGTCGGATCGAATCGTTTTGCCGGGCCAAGGGGCTTTCGCGGATTGTTATCGCGGCCTGGCGGCGCTCGATGGGATGATCGAGGCACTCCGCGATGCGGTGTTCGACCGGGGTGTGCCGTTCTTCGGCATTTGTGTTGGCATGCAACTGATGGCGACCGCCAGTCAGGAACATGGCCGCCATTCGGGTCTCGACTGGATCGCCGGTGACGTGGTCCCTCTGGCGCTGGACAACCCGGCCCTTAAGATTCCGCATATGGGTTGGAACGATCTGATCCTACATAAACCGCACCCAGTGATTGCCGGTGTGGAAAACGGCGATCATGTCTATTTCGTCCACAGCTATCACTTCGTGGTTAGCGATCCGGACCAATTGATTGCGACGGCCGATTATGGCGGCAAACAGACCGCGATTGTCGCGCGCGACAATATGATCGGCACGCAATTCCATCCGGAGAAAAGCCAGGCGACGGGACTGCGGATGATCGAAAACTTTTTGAGCTGGAGGCCCTAATTCATGGCCGACGTTTTCGTTGAAATTTTGGAAGAAACGAACAGCCGCGATCTCAATGATTTGTGTGATGCGGCGGAAGCTGCGATCGAGGAAGGTGGCGGTTTCGGTTGGGTCGTGGTTCCGGCTCGCCAAATCCTGGAGACCTATTGGCGCGGTGTCCAATTGGTGCCGGAACGCACGCTGTTCGTGGGTCGCCTAGACGGCGTCATCGCCGGGTCCGCGCAATTGGTACGGCCGACAAAAAATAATGAGGCGCAATCTCATGCGGCATCGTTGACGACGAATTTTGTCGCCCCTTGGGCGCGCGGCTACGGGATCGGCCACGGTATCATTCAAGCGGTCGAACGCCGCGCGCGGGCGGATGGATTCAGCGTTCTTAATTTGGATGTGCGCTCGACGCAGGTAGCGGCGATTGGGCGCTACGATTCCTTGGGCTTTATCCGCTGGGCGGAGAATCCCTATTACGCCCGCGTCGATGAAGCTTGGGTTGCGGGCTATCATTACCACAAGGTTCTGGATCAGGAGGGCGACGGGTGATTCTCTATCCCGCTATCGACCTAAAAGACGGCCAATGCGTGCGCCTTCAGCTCGGCGACATGGAACAGTCTACGGTGTTCAATGACGATCCGGCCGCGCAAGCGCGGGACTTCGTCGATGCCGGGTGCGAATGGTTGCACCTTGTCGACCTGAATGGGGCCTTCGAAGGCAAGCCGGTCAACGCGACGCCGGTCGAGGCAATTCTGGCCGCCGTGAGTATTCCGGTCCAATTGGGCGGTGGCATTCGCGATATGGCAACCATCGGCGCTTGGCTGGAGCGCGGCATTCGGCGTGTTATCCTCGGCACGGCGGCGGTGAAAAATCCCGATCTCGTGCGTGAGGCTTGCCGCGAATGGCCGGGCCATGTGGCCGTGGGGATCGATGCGAAGGGCGGCAAGGTGGCGATCGAAGGCTGGGCTGAAGTCTCCGAGCTGACGGCGGAAACTCTCGCGGCGCAATTCACCGACGCCGGGGTGACGGCGATCATCCACACCGACGTGGACCGGGATGGCGTGCTCGCGGGCCCGAACATTGAAACCACCTCGGCGCTCGCCTCAGCCACTTCAATCCCGGTGATTGCCAGCGGCGGTGTCTCTTCCCTCGACGATCTTTTGGCTCTGCGCGATGCTGGCAATATCGCGGGCGCGATCAGTGGCCGGGCACTCTACGACGGACGGATCAATCTCGGCCAAGCGATGAAAGCGCTATGTTGAAAACCCGCATCATTCCCTGTTTGGACGTGCATGCGGGCCGGGTTGTCAAAGGCGTGAATTTCGTCGATCTGCGCGACGCGGGCGATCCGGTGGAACAGGCCCGTGTCTATGATAAGGCGGGTGCGGACGAATTGACCTTTCTCGATATCACCGCCTCGCACGAAGCGCGCGATACGATTTACGATGTAGTGGCGCGTACGGCGGAGGAAGTCTTCATGCCGCTGACCGTTGGCGGTGGAGTGCGCACGGTCGACGATATCCGCAAGCTGCTGCTCGCGGGGGCTGATAAAGTCTCGATTAACACGGCGGCGGTGCACCGCCCGGAATTCGTGGCTGAAGCCGCGGCGCGGTTTGGCAGTCAGTGTATTGTCGTCGCCATAGACGCCAAGGCGACCGGGCCCGGCAAGTGGGAAGTCTTCACCCATGGTGGGCGCAACGAGACCGGCATCGACGCCATCGAATGGGTGCGCCGCATGGCGGCGGATGCGGGCGAACTCCTGCTGACCTCCATGGATCGGGACGGCACGAAAAGCGGATTTGATGTGGCTTTGACCCGTGCTGTCTCCGATGCGGTACCCGTGCCGGTGATCGCCAGCGGCGGCGTCGGGACCTTGCAGCATTTAGTCGATGGTGTCGTTGAAGGACACGCCTCGGCGGTTCTGGCTGCGTCGATTTTTCACTTCGGCGAGTTCACCATCGCCGAGGCCAAGGCGCACATGACTTCGCAAGGGGTCGCGGTTCGTCCCTGACAGGGACGTTTTATTCTGCTAGGGCTTGCCGCCATGACAAAAGAAACTGATAAATCCGCCGAGACCACCGCCGCCATTCTCGACCGTTTGTTCGAGGTGATCGAAAGCCGACGGGACGGCGATTCCGATGCGTCCTATACTGCTGAGCTGTTGGCGCGGGGCACGCCGAAGATCGCCCAGAAGGTCGGTGAGGAAGCGGTCGAGACTGTCATCGAAGCTATGAAAGCCGATGGCGGAAAGCTTGCGGAAGAAAGCGCTGATCTGCTCTATCACCTGTTGGTTCTCTGGGCGGATAAGGACGTGCGGCCGGACGAGGTGTGGAGCGTTCTGGCGGAGCGATTCGGCATTTCCGGCATCGAGGAAAAAAATTTGAGAGAGAAGGATTAAGCGCGTGGCCTACGACGATCAAAATATTTTTGCGAAAATTCTGCGGGGCGAAATCCCCTGCGACAAAGTTTACGAGAACGACCACGCGCTCGCCTTCCGGGACATCGCGCCGCAGGCCCCGGTACACGTGTTGGTGATCCCGAAAGGCCCCTATCTCTCCTATGTGGAATTCGCCGAGACTGCGAGCGAGGCCGAGCTCGCCGGTTTCATGCGCGCGGTCAGCGCGG
>CAXAGK010000133.1:0-8773 GCA_963968305.1 uncultured Rickettsiales bacterium
ATAGACGATATCGCCATGGAATGTTGGGTCAATCGTCTCCGCGATATGGACTTTGGCGCTGGTGAGAGCATCCGAGCGGTATACTAGACCGGCGTCGGCTTCGCCGCGTTCCAGGAGATAAAGTACATGGCGGACGCTCGGCATGCGAGCAGCGCGTGGCGCGATCGAATCCCAAAGGCCCAGCCGTTTTAAGGCTGTTGACGCATATTCTCCTGCCGGTACATAAGCAGGATCGCCAATGGCAAATCGGAGTTTCTCGAACATGGAAGCTGCATCTGATGCGAGGGGAGGGAATGCGGCCTGGCCTTGCGGTTGGATGAGAGCGAGGCAATTGCCGATGAGATCGCGGCGACTCCCTGGGCGAAGCCGCTTTCGTGCTTCCAGCCAATCCATCCAGCGCGGGTTGGCAGACAGAAAGATATCGGCCGGCGCACCTTGGTCGATTTGACGAGCAAGCGCTCCGCTGGCCGCGAATACCGGAACTGCTTTGGTCCCGTTTAGTTTTGAATATAAGGCCAAAATTTCGGTCACGGGTTTTGTTGTACTCGCGGCGGCAAACAGTCGAATGTCGTTCGCGCTAGCGATGCAGGGCAAAATCAGGACGGAAACAGCGAGGGAAAGCCAAATAGAGAGGCGTTGCAGCGGACTGTTTTGCCTATTTTTGATAAAGGTCCGCTGGATCAACAAGTTGCTCCGCAATGGTGATCAATGTGCCGTCACGCACCGCGCGATAAAAGCATGAACGTCGCCCAGTATGGCAGGCGACACCGGTCTGATCGACCTTCAATAGCAATGTATCGCCATCGCAATCGATTTGCATCTCTTTGAGGACCTGTACCTGTCCCGATGATTCGCCCTTCCGCCAAAGGGATTGGCGCGAACGAGACCAATAGCACACCCGCCCGGTTTCCAACGATTCCCGTATGGAATCGATGTTCATCCATGCCATCATCAGGACTTCCCCGCTGTCGTGCTGTTGCGCGATGGCGGGGACGAGACCACCTGTGTCGAACTTAATTGAGGCGACGATGTCGTCGGAGCTCATGGATCAGCCCGCTTTGTTGTATCGATCGAATCCCGCATCGAGATCGACGATCAAATCGTCCATATCTTCGAGCCCGACATGAATTCTCATGGTGAATCCGCCGGGGTTCCACTCGGTTGCCGTGCGGTTTTTCTCCGGCGAAGCAGGGATCAATAGGCTTTCGAAGCCACCCCAGCTAGAGCCCATTCCATGGAAATTCAAGCCGTCCAACATCGCGGCGGCCTTATCGGGGTTTGCGCTGTCGACAACGAATCCAAAGAGGCCCGAAGCGCCGGTGAAATCGCGCTTCCAAAGCTCGTGTCCCGGATCTTGAGGCAATCCCGGGTGCATGACGCGGATGACTTCCGGGCGCTCTTGCAACCAACGGGCAATCGCTAATCCGGATTCGTGATGGCGCGGCATGCGGACACCCATCGTTCGCAATCCGCGCAGTGCCAAATAAATATCATCCGGTCCGGAACAAGCACCGAAACTTTGCGCGGAGCTATAAATCTGCTCGTGCGTAGCCTCATTGCTGGTGATCGAACCCAGCATGACGTCGGAATGCGCGACGATATACTTCGTACCCGCTTGCACCGATACGTCGACTCCTTGAGCGAGCGGTTTGTAAAAGTAACCGCCGCTCCATGTGTTATCGATGAGGGTTTTGACACCCTTCGCCTTTGCGACCTCGACGATGGCGGGTACGTCTTGCATCTCAAAGGTTTGACTGCCGGGCGATTCCAACCAAATCAACCGCGTATTCGGACGGATCAATTGTTCAATCCCGGTACCGATGCCCGGATCATAATATTCTGCCTCAACACCAAAACGAGCGAGAGTACCATTGCTAAAGTTGCGGGTCGGCCCGTACGAATTATCGGTGATCAAGATATGATCGCCGGTCTGCACGAGAGCCATGAGCGACATGGTAATTGCAGCCAGTCCGGACGGCACGATCGCGGTGCCCGCGGCGGCATCGCCTTCAAGCGCCGTCAAGGCATCCTCCAGCGCGAAAGTCGTCGGCGTGCCCCGCCGACCGTAGCGCACTTTTGCGGTATCGCCGCGTTCCGCGTATTCCTTCATCGTCGGGAACAGGATCGTCGAAGCGTGATAGACCGGTGGATTGACGGCGCCGTGATGGTCAAAAGGGTGGCGACCGGAATGAGTGATTTTTGTGTCGTCTTTCATGCTTCGCTCAATTGGTTTATAGGGACCCGCCGAGTGGCGACGGTGGACATTGAAGCATCGTGTCGGTCTGCTAGCCAGCGGCTTTTTACAAGATATGTCGACCGGAGGTAGGGGTGTCGGAAATCGAGAAAGTGGATTGTGTCGTGATCGGCGCGGGTGTCGTGGGCCTCGCGGTCGCACGCGAAATGGCCATGGCGGGACGCGAGGTGATTGTTCTGGAAGCTGCGGATATGATCGGCAGCGAGACCAGTTCCCGGAATAGCGAAGTCATCCATGCCGGGATCTACTACCCAAAGGACAGTCTGAAGGCTTTGCTCTGTGTCAAAGGTAAGAAACGGTTGTACCAATATTGCGACGAGCACGGCGTCACCTATAAGCGCATCACGAAATTGATCGTGGCAACGCTCGGCGATCAGGTCGACACACTGAAGGAAATTCAAGCCAAAGCAGCGGCGAACGGTGTCGGCGATCTGGAAATGATCGGTGGCAACGAAGCGACCGAGATGGAGCCTGAATTGAACTGCGTGGCAGCACTTTTGTCGCCATCTACCGGCCTCGTCGACAGCCATGGCGTCATGCTGGCCTATCAAGGCGACGCGGAAGACCACGGGGCTATGATCGCTTTTTTGAGTCCGGTGAAAGGCGGGGAAGTCACGGAGGACGGCGTCGTTCTGGACGTTGGCGGGGAAATGCCGATGCGGCTCGCCTGCAATACAGTGATCAACAGCGCCGGATTACATGCCTCGACACTGCTCCAAAACATCTCAGGTTTTCCGAAAGAACACGTGCCAAATAACTATTATGCCAAGGGAAATTATTATTCCTTGCTGGGTAAGTCGCCGTTTAACCGTCTGATTTATCCGGTCCCCGAGCCAGGCGGGCTCGGCGTGCATATCACCATCGATCTTGGCGGGCAGGCGCGGTTCGGGCCCGATGTGGAATGGATCGATGAAATCGAATATTCCGTCGATCCGGCACGTGCGGATAAGTTTTACGACGCGGTTCGGACGTATTGGCCGGGATTAAAGGACGGCGCATTGGTTCCGGGATATTGCGGCATACGTCCGAAGATTTCCGGCCCCGGTGAAGAGGCGGCGGATTTTGTCGTCCAGGGCCCCGACATTCACGGCGTGCCCGGAATGGTCAATCTGCTCGGTATTGAATCGCCGGGGCTTACCGCTTCACTGGCGATTGCGGATCGGGTTCGTGAGGTCCTTGAGGCTTAATCTGGAATAGCGCCTCTCAGACAACGTCATTTCGATTACCTGTCAGATATCCATTGGCGGCCCGACATTGACGGGCATATAGCCAACCTGGCGAGGGTCCATTACCTTGCGGGTAATCTGATTGAATGGGGAAAATCCCCGTCGCTGATAATTAGGCAATGCGGAAGGATGATCTAACGTACAGGTATGAAGCCAAAAGCGGTTGGGATGATAGCTCCAGGCAATATCGATCACCGCTTCGAGAAAATAACGGCCAAGCCCTTTGCCGATGAAGTCAGGGATGAGGCCGAAATAAGAGAGCGCGATATCGGTCCGGTCGCGGCGGTTCAGTTCCGCATATCCCGCCGGTACACCGCCAACGAACAGGCAATATATCTCGACACGATCATCATGGATAATCTGGGTGAGAGGATCATCTTCCATGATCCGCCGTTCATACCACAACCATGGTTCGCCGACGGTGTTGTAGAGGTAGCGATAAAAGCTGACCGTCGGCTCCATGATGCGCGTCAGCATGACCGGATGTTTTAAGACAGGGGGGTGGATTTGGGGTCGGCTTGGTGCGCTGTGCATTTCCAGATAAGTGAACGTCACTTCAAGGCGGTTGTCTTTGAATATCATTTCAACTTCCTTCCCGCCCGTCGACCCAACGCGACATAACAATCCGATCTTCCACCGAGTATCCAATGCGCTCGTAAAATTGACGAACTGCATCGTTCTCAGGCCTGATCATAAGCTAAACCTTCGGAACGCCCAATTCTCGAAGCCACTTTTCGCCATGGGCCATGATCTCACGGCCGAGACCGTCTGTTTGGCGGTCAGGGTCGACCGCGGGGTAATATATCCAACAGCGATGGCCATCGCTGCCGACCAATATGCTCGCGACAATCGCGTCATTGTCGGTGCCGACGAAAATTTCGCATTGCGGTGTTTTCCGCGCGAGCGCGATGTCGTCATGGGGCGCGTTAGCCCGCACGCTCCCCATAGCGTCACAACTGCATCGACATCTCCATCAGCGATGGGACGAATTCGCATTTTCGCCTACTTTTCGACGGGCAGGTCTTCCCGTCCACCCCATTCCGTCCAAGAGCCGTCATATATGGCGACATCGTCGCGACCGTTGAGATAGAGCCCAAGCGCTAAAATGCAGGCGGTGATACCGCTGCCGCAGGTGGTCGTGATCGGTTCCGCCAAGTCGACGTTTCCGGCTTCGAACGCTTGTGTGAGTGAAACGCCGTCCACCATTGCCCCGTCTTGGATGATTTTGGCGTAGGGGACATTCATCGAACCGGGAATATGGCCCGACCTTAGGCCAGGACGGGTCTCTGGTTCCGTGCCGTTGTAGCGGCCAGCGCCGCGAGCATCGACGACTTGTTCGCCGCCGCTGGCGATATTGGCATTTACTTGATCCGCTAAACGCAGCAAATCGGCGCGTAATGTGGCCGAAAAATCAACCGTGGCCGGAGCAGGGATATCAGTGTTTACGGGTCGACCTTCAGCCCGCCATTTTGGCAGGCCTCCGTCGAGCACCGCCACATCGTCATGACCGAAGGCGCGGAACATCCACCATCCGCGCGGTGCGGAATAGATACCGTGTTGATCGTAGACCACGACCTTGCAGTCGTTTGAAATACCGAGCGCGCCGACGCCTTTCGCGAATATTTCCACATTCGGCATCATATGCGGCAGTGCCGCATTCGGGTCGGCAATTGTGTCAATGTCGAAAAACGGCGCCCCTGGAATGTGCGCGTCGCGGTAATTCGCCCGCGTGTCTTCTTTAACTCCAACGCGCGGCAGGGAGGCGTCGACTACGCAGACTTTGGGATTGTCGATATTCTCAGCGAGCCAGTCGGTGGAGACCAGCGCTTCCGGTTTAACGTATGACATTGAGTTCCTTTCCTGAACTTAGTCGGCGAAGGCGATGCTAACCCGTCGGTTTCGCTTGCCCTTGCTTTCGATTTTAGTAATACGAATATGGCCAATTTCGCCTGTCCGCGAAACGTGCGTTCCGCCACAGGGCTGCAGGTCAATTTCGCCAATTTTTAGCAACCGGATCTGCCCGGTTCCACGTGGCGGAGCCACCGACATGGTCGGAATGATCTCGGGTTGAGCATCGAGTTCCTCGTCGGTGATATAATCAATATGTGTCGGATGATCGGCGTCAATCAGTGCATTTACCGAGGCGGCGATCTCCTCCTTATCGAGTTTTTCATCACTCATATCAAAATCCATTCGGCTTTTCTCGGCGCCGATTTGGTTTCCAGTCACGCCCGCGGGTACGATGGAACACAACAGGTGCAGGGCGGTGTGCATTTGCATGTGAAGATAGCGTCTATCCCAGTCGACGACCGCTGTGACTTGCGTGCCGGGTGAAGGCGCCGTTTGTCCCTCGGCGGGGACGAGGACGACATTCTCACCACCTTTGCCTTTCACTGTGGTCGCAATGGTGATTTCACTGCCGTCCGCTAGGCGCAAGATGCCGGTATCACCTGGTTGGCCGCCACCGGTCGGATAAAAATTCGTGCGGTCCAGAACGATGCCGCCCAGCTCATTAATTGAGACGACAGTAGCCTCGCATTCCTTGAGGTACGAATCGCTTCGAAAAACTTCTTCCGTTAGCATTTTACATACTCCAGCCAGTCCGGAACCGGCAGATTCTTCTCGCGCAGGAACACGGGATTGAACAGTTTCGACTGATACTTGTTACCGAAATCGCAAAGGATGGTCACGATGGTATGACCGGGGCCCATTTCCTTGGCCATCCGGATAGCGCCGGCGACATTCACACCGCTTGATGCGCCGAGGCACAGGCCTTCGTGTTTCAACATATCGAAGACGACCGGCAGAGCCTCTTCGTCCGGTATCTGATAGGCATCGTCGAACGGCGCGCCGTCAATGTTGCCGGTTATCCGACCCTGACCGATTCCTTCCGAAATCGAGCTGCCGTCGGATTTTAGTTCACCGGTCTTGATGTAACTGTACATCGCGGCACCCATCGGGTCGGCGGCTGCTGTCTTGACGTCTTTGTTTTGATCCTTGAGGTACATACTAATTCCGGCAAGCGTTCCGCCCGTGCCGATGGCACAGGTAAATCCGTCTAATTTGCCGTCAATCTGCTCCCAAATCTCGGGACCGGTCGACCGATAGTGGCCCAAACGGTTTGAGGTGTTGTCCCACTGATTGGCATAGAGCACGCCATTCGGCTCTCTCGCGGCCATTTCCTTCGCCTTACGTTCCGCTTGATGGACGTAATTGTTCGGGTCCTTGAACGGGACAGCAGGGACTTCGATCAGTTCGGCGCCGCATAGGCGCAGCATATCTTTTTTCTCTTGGCTCTGTGTTTCGGGGATAATGATGACTGTGCTGTATCCGCGGGCATTACCAACCAGCGAAAGCCCGATGCCGGTATTTCCCGCCGTCCCTTCGACAATGACGCCGCCCGGTTTCAAGTCGCCACGTTCCTCGGCGTCCAAGATGATGTACTTCGCCGCCCGGTCCTTGACCGAACCGCCAGGGTTTAAGAATTCGGCTTTGCCGAGAATCGTGCAGCCAGTTTCCTCCGAAGCTTTTTTCAGCTTAATCAAAGGGGTGTTGCCGATTGCATCGACAAAATCGTCACGATAATTCATATTGACCTTGCTCCGTGAATGATGGGCGCGGTTCAGGGCAGAACTTCGGCGCTATCAAGCCTTCCGGCAGGATTTCGGTCAAGTCCACCTGTGTCGCAAATCATCGCGATTGAGCATCAACCACTGCAACGCAATGATCGAAAACGGTTATTTCTTTGGAGAGTGCATCTGGCGCGCGTTGAGCGACTGTTCCGCTTTCGAATGATGGTTCTCCTCGATTGGCTGCGCTAATATCTCATTCAACAAACGTAAGCTTATCGGCAAGGAGACTTCGAATGGACCTGTCCTTTAGTTCGGCGGAAGAGAAATTCCGACAAGAAGTTCAGGAATTTATCGCGCAGGAATACTCCGCTGATATGCGGGATGCGTTGAAAAAATCTCCGACAAACTATCTGGATCCAGATCGTCAACGCCAATGGCAGAGAGCCCTTCATGAAAAAGGCTGGGCGGCGCCGAGATGGCCGATTGAGTACGGTGGTACGGGATGGACAGCCGCAGAGCACTATATTTATGAGACGGAAATTTCCACCGCTGGAGCGCCGCGGCCTATTAGTTTCGGCGCCCGTATGGTCGGCCCCGTCATCATTCAATTCGGACGTCCCGATCAGAAAGAGCGATATTTGCCGCGAATCCTCACCTTCGACGATTGGTGGTGTCAGGGATATTCGGAACCTGGTTCGGGCTCCGATCTGGCCTCACTTTCGACGCGGGCGATCCGCGACGGTGACCACTATATAGTGAACGGCTCGAAGATCTGGACCACACTGGCGCAACATGCCGACATGATATTCTGCTTGGTGCGTACCTCGACGGAAGGGAAACGCCAAGAAGGCATCTCATTCTTGCTGATCGATATGAACACTCCTGGTATTCGCGTCGAACCAATCCTGTTAATTGACGGCGAACAAGCACCTTTCCACGAGGTCAACCAAGTGTTTTTCGACGATGTACGAGTGCCTGTTGAAAACCGAATCGGCGAGGAGAACAAAGGTTGGACCTATGCGAAATATCTCCTCGAATTCGAACGGGGCGGATCCTATGGAGCTAGTATTCGCGCTAGTATCGCTAAGGCCCGTCAATTAGCGGAACATGAACGAAGCGGCGGTCGCCCCTTGATTGAAGATCCGGATTTCAGGACAAAAATCGCTCGGTTGGAGATGGAAGTTCGAGCGGTCGAAGTCAGCGAGTTGAGGATTCTAGGATCCCTTGGCGCAGGCGAGCGGCCGGGTGCCGAATCCTCGTTATTAAAACTGCGGGGCACCGAATTGGGCCAAGCGGTGACGGAACTGACAATGCAGGCCATCGGATATTACGCGCATCCGCATGAGAGCGAGTACCTATCGCCCGGAAGCAATGCGAAGCCCATTGGGTTGGAATACTCGGTCACCGTGACGCCGCGTTACTTCAATTATCGCAAAGCCTCGATCTACGGTGGCTCAAACGAAGTTCAACGCAATATTATCGCTAAGTTGATCCTCGGTCTTTAACCGCGATGCCGGAGCCGCGAATATCCGTCTCATCCTTGCCGGAAGTCCGCTATTTCGGACGGATCGTGAGGACGGATGATTGGTGGCGCGACGTGGCCCTCACTTTCGGCATGTTATTGGTCTGGCTGGCCGGTTTTTTTTTGTTGTTCGCTTGTTGGCGCTACGGTCGTTCCATCGATGGTTTTGAAGGCCCTCTGCTATGGTACATCTCGTTTT
>CAXAGK010000134.1:0-8764 GCA_963968305.1 uncultured Rickettsiales bacterium
GGTGAATTTTTTTTTTATTATTCATGCTGCATTCTTTCGTATTGATTTGGATAGAGAGGCAAGTCTTCAGATCAAAACACAATATCTAGCGTTAATTAGTATTCCAGTATCATATCGCTAGCCGCGTGGATAAAAACTTCATTTGCAGTCGACTCGTTAAGTATCCGAAAGGAGGGCATTCTTGTCCGAAGTTTTGCGCACAAACGCTCAATCCAAAATGACCCGCTCATCCTCTTCCAATAGGTTCAAGACCGCCCTCGCCCGCTCGTCGAGAGTGTCCAAATCGAGGTTCTTCGGGCCCAGTAATTTGGTCCGACGTTCGATGAGCGTACGCTCATCGACTCTCTCCGCCAAAACGCTCTCGGCCTTGGTCACTTCCGCCGTCAACAGCAAGTAGGCACTGAGGCCATGATCACCTTTAAGCGAATGATATGCAAAATAACCGACAACGAGCGCCCCAATGACGGGAGGCGTAATCAGTCGGGTGAAGTCCGTAATCTTTCCAAGTGGAAGCATATAAAGATAATGGACGATACGAAATATACCGTCAATATAATAAGTAAATGCTAGGTAATATTCAGTTGTTGAATATAGTATTACCTATAATTAATGGAGATATCTTTAGTAGCGCTTTTGTTTACTTTGGGATTATCTCCCCGTTTCATCTATTTTAAGGCTGCTCGGCCCGCAAATTTTGCAGCACTTCCCAGGCGTTCCTCAATTCGTAGGAGCTGATTGTACTTAGCCAATCGGTCGGAGCGAGAGAGAGAGCCAGTTTTAATCTGACCGCAATTGGTGGCAACAGCGATGTCCGCGATCGTCGTATCCTCGGTTTCACCTGAGCGATGCGACATAACCGCCGTATAACCAGAGCGGTGCGCTAGTTCAACCGCGTCCAGGGTTTCACTCAAAGTACCAATCTGATTGACCTTCACCAAAATCGAATTGGCGGTCCCCCGTTCGATGCCGTCAGCTAGACGCTTCGGGTTCGTGACGAACAGATCGTCGCCGACCAATTGGGTTGTGTCTCCGATTTTTTCGGTCAGAACCCGCCAACCGTCCCAATCATCCTCGGCCATGCCATCTTCAATCGAAACGATCGGATAATTGTTCACAAGGTTTTCCAGGTAATCGGCCATTCCCACCGCATCGAGAGTCTTTCCTTCGCCATCCAAACGATAGGCACCGTCAATATAAAATTCAGTCGCCGCGCAATCGAGCGCCAGGCAAATATCGTCACCGCAAGTGTAGCCGGCCCGTTCGATGGCCTTCTGGATATAGTCCAAAGCCTCGGTCGTGGAGCTCAACGCCGGCGCAAAGCCACCTTCGTCGCCGACATTTGTGCTGTGTCCTGCATCGGAAAGCGTGGACTTCAGTGCATGAAACACTTCGGCGCCCATCCGAAGCGCTTCCGAGAATGTCTCACCACCGAGCGGCATGATCATGAATTCTTGGATATCGACGGCGTTATCCGCATGCGCGCCGCCGTTTACTATATTCATCATCGGCACTGGCAAGAGATTCGCCCAGATGCCACCGATATAAGCGTATAGCGGCAGGTCATGGGATTCCGCCGCCGCCCGCGCAACCGCAAGCGACGCTCCCAAAATCGCATTTGCCCCCAACCGAGCCTTGTTTTCCGTACCATCCAAATCCAACAAAATTTGGTCGATATTCCTTTGATCTTCCGCCTCTGAACCGGATAGAGCGTCGAATATATCGCCGTTCACCGCGTCGACCGCCTTTTGGACGCCTTTTCCGCCATACCTGTCCCCGCCATCGCGAAGTTCGAGCATCTCATGCGCGCCGGTAGATGCACCGGACGGCACCGCCGCGCGGCCAAACGCGCCATCTTCGAGAAAAACATCAACCTCAACGGTCGGATTCCCTCGACTGTCGAGAATTTCGCGTGCCTGCAATTCGACTATTGCGGTCATTGGTTTGGCTCCAAGTTGCGTCTACGGTATCGTCAGATGTTAAGAGGGTGCGCCTTCGCGATCTGATCGAATTCAATGAGCTGCGAAAGCAATTTTTCTAGTTCATTGAGAGGCACCATATTCGGCCCGTCGGAGGGTGCTGAATCGGGATCCTGATGGGTTTCGATAAATACGGCAGCAACACCGACGGCGATCGCGGCTCTAGCCAAGGCCGGGACAAACTCCCGTTGGCCACCCGATGTCGTTCCTTGCCCCCCCGGTTGTTGCACCGAATGGGTCGCATCAAAGACGATAGGGTAGCCATTTTGCGCCATAATCGGCAGCGAGCGCATATCGCTCACCAACGTGTTGTATCCGAAACTGGCTCCACGTTCGGTTAACAGAATATTTTCATTCCCTGCATCCGCTAACTTTGCCACAACCTGTTTCATGTCCCAGGGCGCGAGGAATTGACCTTTTTTGACGTTCACTGCCTTATCGGTCTTCGCCGCCGCCAAGAGTAAATCCGTCTGGCGGCAGAGAAAGGCCGGAATCTGCAATACATCCACCGCTTCTGCGACGGGCGCACATTGTCCTGCCTCGTGTACATCAGTGAGGATAGGGCAGCCGTGGGTTTCTCGGACTTCGTTGAAAATCGGCAACGCCTCTTCCAACCCCATGCCACGCGGACTGCTGTTGGACGTCCTATTCGCTTTATCGAATGAAGATTTATAAATAAACCCTATGCCGAGCCTGTCTGTCATCTCACAGAGTGCTTGGCTCATCTCCAGCGCATGGGAGCGGCTTTCTAGCGCGCAAGGCCCGGCAATTAACGTCAATGGGAGATCATTGGCAACGGAAACGGGGCCAATCGCTAAACGCTTATGCGTCGTCATTCGGGATTTTCCAGTATTAGACCAATCGTGCTTGATCGACGGCCGCTTTGACAAAGCTCGTGAACAAGGGATGTGGCGCGAAAGGCCGAGATTTTAACTCCGGATGAAATTGCACGCCGATATACCAAGGATGATCGCGGAGTTCGACAATCTCGGGAAGCCGTTTATCAGGTGACATACCCGAGAAATGAAGGCCCGCGTCTTCTAAACGTTGGCGGTAATTCACATTCACTTCAAACCGATGGCGGTGACGCTCGTTAATCTCGCGCTCGCCCTCGTATATCTCAGCAATTCGGCTGCCTGGATCGAGCCGGCACGGGAAACTACCCAAGCGCATCGTACCACCCTTTTCGTCATCGGCCTCGCGTTGCTCCAATGCATTCCCCTGAATCCATTCAGTCAGCAATCCGACCACCGGTTCCTTGCATTCGCCGAACTCGGTACTGCTTGCCTCGGGAATGCCGGAAAGGTTCCTGGCGGCTTCGATCACCGCCATCTGCATACCGAAACAGATGCCAAAATAAGGCACCTTACGCCGCCGCGCGAATTGTGCGGCTTGGATTTTGCCCTCGGCCCCTCTTTCGCCAAAACCGCCGGGCACCAAGATGCCGTGGCAGTTCTCCAGCTCATGAATATGGTCTTCCTGCTCAAAAATTTCCGCTTCTATCCATTGAACGTTCACGCGGACATTGTTGGCAATTCCCCCATGGGTCAGCGCTTCGCTCAGGGACTTATAGGCATCGATTAGGTTCGTGTACTTACCGACAATCGCAATATTCACTTCACCTTCGGGATTGAGGATGGAGCGCACAATCCCGGTCCATCGCGACAAGTCGATCTCCCGATCACGCTCCTCGGTCAATCCGAAATGGGTGAGCACTTCGGTGTCGAAGCCCTGCTCGTGATACGTAATTGGCACCTGGTAAATTGTACCGACGTCTTCGGCCGGAATAACGCATGATTCCTGCACATTACAGAAGAGTGCTAGTTTACGCCGGGCATCGGCAGCAATCTCGCGCTCACAGCGACACAACAGAAGGTCAGGTTGGATACCAACGCTCAAGAGTTCTTTCACTGAATGCTGCGTCGGTTTGGTCTTCAATTCTCCGGCCGCACCCAGGAACGGAACCAAGGTGACGTGTATGAACATCGTGTTCTCACGGCCCTGCTCGTTGCGTAGCTGACGGATGGCTTCGAGGAATGGCAGACCTTCAATATCGCCGACAGTGCCGCCAATCTCGCACAGCACGAAATCTTCGTCGGTAATATCGCTGGTGATGAATTCCTTAATCGCATCGGTAACGTGCGGGATCACCTGCACGGTACCGCCGAGATAATCGCCTCGCCGCTCTCTGGTGATGACGGTCGAATAAATTCGACCGGTGGTGACGTTGTCACTCTTCTGGGCCGAGACACCGGTAAAACGCTCGTAATGCCCGAGATCGAGATCGGTTTCGGCACCGTCATCAGTCACATAAACTTCACCATGTTGATAAGGACTCATCGTTCCGGGATCGACGTTTAGATAAGGATCGAGCTTACGCAACCGAACCTTATACCCACGCGCCTGCAATAATGCGCCAAGCGCCGCCGAGGAAAGTCCTTTCCCCAGTGAAGAGACAACTCCGCCAGTAATAAAGACGAACCGAGTCATGCCAACCCTCCGGATGCCGGGCTGTCTTGTTTTTTCGCGGTCAGCCGGTTCATCGTGTCAAATCGTTCTCGTTTTGGCGTCTATTTTGAAAGCGGCACGGAAGGTTCGGATGGCTTCGGTGCAATTGGTTCGGATTGCGGGCGCTGCGTGTCGAGCACAGAGGACCGCTCTCCCGTATGGCCGGCTACAATCGCTAAGCTGAGACTCGTGAGCATGAAGCACGCGGCCAATATAGCGGTTGCGCGGGTTAAGAGATTCGCGGTTCCGCGCACGCTCACCAAACCGGAACCACTGCCTCCTCCACCGCCAATACCAAGCCCACCGCCCTCGCTCCGCTGAAGCAAGACGACAACCACCAATGCGATGGCAATTAGGAGATGGATGACGAGTAAAATAGTGGTCAACTGAACACGCTTTCGTTCGACGAGGCACTGGCGCCGGATTGGCGAAGTATTTAATCGGTCTTGCGAGCGATGGCTAGGGACAACTTTGTCCGATTGCGAGAAAACTATCGGCTTGGAGACTAGCTCCCCCGACCAGGGCTCCCGTCACACCATCGCACTGCAGAATTTTATCTGCATTCCCCGCATTCACCGAGCCACCATAGAGCAACTTGGTCAATTCCGGCGAATCGCCGCCCATCTCGCGTTTCAGAACGGATTGTATGTACAGATGCATTTCCGAAATTTGATCCAAAGTGGGCACTTTCCCCGTGCCGATAGCCCAAACAGGCTCATAAGCGATAACCGTATTCGACGATGTCGCAACGCTCGGCAGGCTATTTGTTACCTGTGCTTCCACAACAGAAAGCGCCTCTCCGGATTCGCGCTGGCTATCGCTCTCGCCAACGCAAATTATCGCCGTCAGACCACCTGCTTGTGCGGCTTCCGCTTTCGCTTTCACTGTTGCATCAGATTCCATGTGATCGGATCGTCGCTCCGAATGTCCCACGATTACGTATTGGCAACCAATATCGGACAACATACCAACGGAGATATCGCCGGTATGCGCTCCGGACGCATCCGCATGGCAATCCTGCCCGCCAAGTGAAACACCAGAACCCTTCAACAACTCCGCCACGCTGGAGAGAGCGGTCGCCGGCGGACAAAGTAGATACTCGCAGCTATGCGCGGAACTTCCCTCTTTAATCGCCACGGCCAGCTCACGCGCCATGTTCAGCTCGCCGTTCATTTTCCAGTTTCCTGCGATAAGCATCCGCGTCATTGCCTTATTTCTCCCCCATTTACCGGTTTATTCTCTCTTCAGCTTTGAACTTTAAATAGCATGCGTCTATTGCTGAAACCACGCCCTTGATGTCCTCCTTTGTCGTAAATCCGGATGACGCTATTGTCGGTTGCGGGTCAATTGCGCGCTCACTATCATGCGCCATAAAATTCGAGCTGCCTTATCCGGCACTCTTCACGCTAACAACGGCTGCATATCACCATGCTTCAAACTCTTCGAAATTCGATTGGTTCCATTTTCGTGAAAGTGCTCTTCGGATTGCTGGTTATGAGCTTTGCTGTTTGGGGCATGGGTGACGTCTTCACCGGTGGTTTATTTGGCGGCACCGTAGCGGAAGTCGGACCCATAAAAATTGGTGCGCAACAGGTAAGCAATGAGTATCAACGCGAATTAAATCGCCTGCGCCGAATGAATGTCGATCCGGAACGGGCACGCCAGCTCGGTCTAATCGACCGAGTGGTTCAAAACATGGTCAGCCGGGCCAGCTTCGATGCAGAGGTGTTTGAGCGTAGATTGACGGCCAGCGATGCGAATATCGCCGAAGACATCCGTTCTAACCCGGCGTTCCGTGGCGGTCTGGGAACATTCGACCGGATACAGTTCGAACAATTACTGCGCGCCAATGGCATGACCGAGGACATGTATGTCGTCGAATTGCGCCAAGATATTGCCCGCAATCAAGCACTCGATAGTATTTCGACGACAATTCAAGTTCCTAAACAGGTGGCCGATGCCCTCTACGGTTGGCGTGAGGAAAAACGTGTAGCCGGAATAACCAATGTTCGTGTCGACCCCACCTCTAAGGTCGCGGAGCCCACTCTCACGGACTTGAACGAATACCATAGAGCCAACGAAGCCGAGTTCACCGCACCGGAACGCCGTGCGGTGCAATATATTGATCTCTCTGCAGGAGTATTCGCGAAACGCATCACTATCTCCGATGATGAACTCGTCGCTGCCTTTGAAGAACGCGCGCAGGAATTCAGCGTTCCCGAAACCCGAAAAGTATTGCAGATGGTCGTCACGGCGGAAGACCAAGCAAAGTCCGCAAAAGAACGCTTGGAATCCGGCGAGGATTTCGCAGCTGTTGCCAAAGATATTGCCGGTCAGACATCAGCGAGTATTGACCTCGGTAAAATCTCTAAAGGTGATTTGCCGGCGGAGTTATCGCCGGATGTATTCCAACTTTCGAATGGTGAAACGTCGAAACCGCTGAAAGGACCGTTTGGTTGGCACATTTTCAAGGTTGAAAAAATCAATGCGGGTCGAGAAGCCAGACTCTCCGACGCCAAAGAGCAATTGACTCAAGAACTCAGTGCGGAGAAAGCTGTCGACGACGTCTATCGCGCCGCCAACAAACTTGAGGACGCCATTGGCTCCGGTGCCTCATTGGAGACTGCTGCGCGCAATCTTGGCCTGGCATTAAAAATACTGCCGAGTATTGACGCAGCCGGGCGTGACGCGACTGGAAATGAAGTTAAAGGCCTACCAGGCTCGCCTTTCATGGAGAATGTTTTCACTGCGGGAATCAATGAGCCCGGTACGCTCACAAGCACAGACCAAGACGGTGGATTTTTCATCATCCGAGTCTCTGGGATCACGCCGGCTGCTCTGCAATCCGTCGATACCGTGAAAGACCGCGTCGTGGCGGCCTGGAAACATCAAAAACGGATTGAACTAGCAGAGGTTCGTGCAAAAAATCTCGCCCAGGCATTGGAAGCTGGCCGCGAGTTGAAGGACATCCCAGAAGCGGAAGGCCAAACCCTTGTTCCGACCAATCCGATCACGCGTCAAGACGGTGCTGCACGGTCCAATCTTCCCTTTGACGTCGTCAATCAACTATTCGGCTTTAAGACGACCGGCAAGGTAGCCGTCGGCCGTGCCGGAGACCGGTTCATGGTCGCGAAACTGACGGAAATTCAAACCGCAAGGCCCAATACAGACGTCGAGGGATATCGTGGTCTCGCGCAAAACCTGCGGGCGTCGATAACCAGTGATATTTTATATCAGTACAATCAAGCGCTTCGCGATTCGCACGGGGCGGTCATAAACAATGCTGCATTGCAGCAATTGTTCGCTGACGACAGCAGTTACGCCCGTTAGTATTAAATACCGATTGGGTTAGCGCCCTTGCACCTTACTTAACGGCACCAAGACGATCCCCTTATTGGGTAAGGTATCGAGCCATTCCGAAAGGGCTGCCACGGTGGCGTCGTAGGGATGCCCGATACCAATGGCATAGCCGCGCCGCCGACTGATCTTTTCTAGTTCCAATAATTGGGCTTGGATGCGCTCCTCGTCCGGTTCGTTATCCAGAAAGACATCGCGTACCAAAACGCTAAGTCCTTCCCGTCGACCAACGGCCTTAGCGACGGAGTTTGGACTCGTCAGTGAGTCGAGGTAAAAAAGGCCGCGCGCCTTGATTTCCCCCAACACGACGGACATGCCTTCGTCCCAAGTGGTAAAATCGCTGCCCATGTGATTGTTAATTCCGACGAAGCCGTCGAATTGTGACAGATTCCAAGCAAGCCTGCTGCGAATTTCATCTTTGTCTAGATGATGCAGCAGCGCGTTCGGCCCCGGATTAGCGTCGGCGGCTGTTGGTTGCATCGGCAAATGAACGATGAGTTCGTGACCCACACTCAACGCATCTTTCGTCAACGCTCTTAGGTTATATCCATACGGCAGGAAGGCCATTGTCAGCGGCCCCTTCAAGGCAATGGCGTTGCGTGTGCGTTTTTGATCAATGCCCAAGTCGTCGATGACGATGGCGATCCTTGGATTTGTAACGTTGGGTCGGTCCGGTGTCACCGAAGCCAATTTCTGTTTCGATGGGCTCTCGCGTTCGGGGTTTACCGGGGGGGCTTGTGTCAGTGGTTCTGCTATCGTTTTCGGATTAGATTTTCGCTTGGAACTAACTGGCTCCGAATTCGCCTCTGGTCGTTTCAAGGGCGTGCTATATGCATAAGCTCTTACAGTGGCGTTCGCGGTAGGTGCAGCAGGGACTTGCGCTTTACTCGAAGTCGAGGCTGACCCCGTATTGTTTGTGGGCC
>CAXAGK010000135.1:0-8748 GCA_963968305.1 uncultured Rickettsiales bacterium
TCATGCACCAACCCTCGTCGCGCGTGGCGAGCGTCTTGCGGCGTATCGGCAAAATGGCCTCAAGCTCATCGATCTAGATTACGAATCTCAGCATGAACTTGTGGCAACCGACGACACTGTATCACTGGGGCCACAAGACATCGTCTTGATTGGCGCCAAAGCACATGCGATTCCCGGTGCCATCGATCAAATTACACCGTTATTAGGACCCGATACCGTCGTCGTTCCGATGATCAACGGCATTCCGTTTTGGTACTTCCATGGAATTCCAAACGATGGCCGAAAACGCCATCTAGATGCAGTCGATCCGGGTGGCAAAGCGTGGGCTGGGCTCGGTGTCGAGCGAGTGTTAGGGTGTATCGTCTACGTTATGAATACGTCGCCCGCACCCGGGGTCGTTCAGAACCATGGGCAGGAAGCGAAATTAGCGCTCGGTGAGCCGACCGGCAGTTCGAGCGCGCGGGCGGAAGCAATCTCCGGACTTCTGACAGGCGCCGGATTTGACGCGCCGATATCCGCCGATATCCGCCGAGACCTTTGGATTAAGCTGTGGGGTAATCTTTCCGGAAACTCTATCAGTGCCATCGCGGAAGGGAGTTGTTCGGTCCTGGGCAGCGACCCGGATATCCGCGCGACGATGGCGAAAATGATGCGCGAATCCGTGGCTGTGGCGGCAGCCTATGGCGTCGAACTAGCGGCAGATGAGACTTCGTTGGAGGAAGGGATCGAGCGTCGAATTGAGTATTTCCGTAATCTCGGCGATGTACCGACTTCCATGCTGCAGGACTACCGGTCAGGTCGAACCTTGGAGCTTGATCCGATTGTGGGAGCGGTGAGGGAAATGGGAGAGATGGCGGGCGTCGCGACGCCGACGATCGACACGGTCTATGCGTTGGCTCGCAAAAAGGCGGAGATCAAAGGCCTCTATCAGCCACTCACGGGATCGGGTGGCTAACCCCGGTCTGCGGTTCGTCCCCGACATAGCGCGCCCGCGGCCGGATCAGTTCCGGTAAGCGGTATTGTTCTTGTGCATGCGCCAACCAACCAGCACTTCGGCCGATAGCAAAAATCGCGAAAGGGCTGGTCTCCGAGAATGATAGCGATCCAAAGAAGCATGGGATCGATATTGCTGCGCTTTTGACAGGGGCGGCACCCGTATTTATCGCGGCGCATTGGCGCCACTGCAATAAGCTCGGCGTCATTGCACCCGATCTGGGGCGAGGCCATGCCGCCGATTTCTTGGCGATGTTGGGGCTTAATCATGAGGCGAGAGCCGCACGTGCTTTGGAACGGTACCTGATCACCGTTGCTGAACACGGTATGAATGCTTCGACCTTTACGGCCCGCGTGGTGTCGTCAACACAGGCTGGGGAAATTTCATCCGTTGTCGCTGCGTTATGTGCGTTGAAAGGACCATTACATGGAGGCGCTCCCGGACCGGTATTGGACATGCTGGACGAAATTGCGAGCGAAGCGAACATCATGCCATGGATTCATGCCATCCTTGAGGATGGCTGCCGTCTCATGGGGTTCGGGCATCGCGTCTACCGGACACGCGATCCTCGGGCTGATGTGTTGAAGGAAATCGTCCGCGACCTCAAAAATTCATCGGACCGGATCGCCTTTGCCGAAGCGGTCGAGAACGGCGTGTTGGAGACGCTGGCGGCGCGATACCCCGATTGTCACCTCGATACCAATGTCGAGTTCTATACCGCCTTGGTGCTCGATGGGATTGGCTTGCCGCGTGAGCTGTTGACACCGCTGTTCGCCATGTGCCGGGTCATTGGCTGGTGTGCCCATATTGAGGAGCAGGTTGCCAGCGGACGTCTCTTCCGTCTGGCTTCATCCTATGTGGGTGACCTACCGGAAGGTGCGGCGGTACTTCAATTGGCGGGCAAGCTGAAGGCTTCGTCGAGTGCGGCGAGTGCATTCAGTGCGGGTGGAAATCCGCCATAGGGCGCTGTCTGCATAACCGCCTCGACGACTTCTTCTTTGGTGAGGCCAACATTCAAGGCCGATTGTCCAAACTTCTGAAGCTGGCTGTCCAAGCGTAAGACCGTGAAGGAGGCGACCGCGCAAATCATGCGTTGTCGTCGATCCAATCCTGCACGATGCCAGAGCCAACCATAACCGTATTGAATTGCCATTGTATAGAGGCCGCCCGTCGTCGGGTTATCCGGCGATGCATAGCCCTTGGTGCCGCGATCGCCATGCAAGGCGGCCAGCATCTCCCCACCCATTTCGGAAAACTCTTCCAAGGATTCATCCCCGTCCACTTCGACCTCGACCGACACGCCTTCGGCGGCGAAGACTTCATGCGCAATACTCATGGCGTTCTCCGCGGTCGGAAAGCCGCCGTAGAGACCTGCTTGCACGAAGATTTCCAAAATAGAGCGGGGCGCCAAACCGACCTTTAGTGCCCCTCGGACATGGCGGCGCAATTGCGGTTCGTTCTGTTGCAACATCAGTCCCGAAAGAACGCAAATGTAGCGTTCCTCCAAGGGCAGGACATCACGCGCCCAGATGCCGCCATATAGCGCTTCTGAGACCATGCGTTGATATCCGGGTGCGGTGTCAGCATCACTACCCTTGGCGTCGATACGGTTGCGGATGGCGTCTCCCCGCTGTTTCAGGTCGCTGCGCGTGGCCATGATGTCTACCCCTGTGTGTGTCGCTTAAAGTCCGGCGTCATCCAACCAACGACCGAATGCCAATCGGGCACCAGGCTCCAGTTCTGGAGCCGCCACTGCCGTATCGGCGCGCAGACCTTGGACGTTAATCCCGTCGGTGGTGGATATCTCCAATGTATGCCCGATGAACCAGCTCTCCAAATTCTCCAAGCTCGCTTCTAAATGGAATTGCAACGCTAATGCATAATTTTCAATGCTAAAGGCCTGGTTTTGAACAAGGTCAGTCGATGCAAGCAACGTGGCTCCGTGCGGCAGGTCAAATGTGTCACCGTGCCAATGCAGTACCGGTGCTCCGCCGATATCGCCGAGTAGCGAAAACTTACCAGGGTTCGTGAGTTGCAATGGCTTCCAGCCGATTTCCTTGGCTGGACCCGGATAGACCTCGGTTCCGAGAGCAGCGGCCATGATTTGGCAGCCGAGGCAAATGCCAATCGTCGGTTTCCGTGCTGCGAGACGACGAGCGGTAAATGCCACTTCAGCATTGAGGAACGGATAGGCGTCACGTTCGTAGACGCCAATCGGGCCGCCTAGAATTACTACAAGATCGTCGGCCTGCGGGTCAATATCGTCTAACCGGTCGACGCCCATATCGAGGTAGCGAATCTCATGGCCGCGTTGCTCCAGAATACCTTCCAGCAGATCCAGATGCTCGAACCCGACATGTCTTATGGCGAGTGTGCGCATCAGAACAGATCGAGTTGGCTTTGGGCCGGCGGTGCCGGCGGGGAGAGCGGCTCAGTTTGCTCGACAAGTTCGGGCCTGTCGTTTTGCACTTTATTGACCAAGGTTGCGACAGGCCACGCCTCGGTCGACCCAGAATATGGCACCATCAATGCGCCAACATCTTTCACGTCACCCGTTAGCCAGGTTTCGTACGTTTGGGGCGGCAATATGACTGGCATCCGGTGATGGATGGTCATCAGCGCTTCCGTCGCTTCTGTGGTCACGACGGCGCACGTCTCCCAATGATCACCGTCGCCACCTTCCCATCGTTCCCAAATACCGGCAAAGGCGAACGGTGTTCCGTCTTCGAGTTGGATGTAATAGGGCTGCTTGATACCTTTACCCTCCGATTTCCATTCATAAAATCCGTTTGCAGGAATCAAGCAACGCCTGCGCTGGAAAGCGGCCCGAAACGACGGCTTTTCGGAGACGGTCTCGCTCCGGGCATTGATCATGCGGTTGGCTGTCGTTGGATCTTTCACCCAAGAGGGCACCAGACCCCAATTGAAACCGGCCAATTGTCTGACCGTACCCGCGTCGTTGATACGCACTGCTGGAATATCTTGCCCCGGGGCAACGTTATACCGCGCCGCGAGGTTCGGTTGAGCATCAAAGCCGAACAATTCGCGCATGCTGTCGATGGGCATGATCAGGGTATAGCGTCCGCACATGGAGATTATATTGCAGAATTCGAACCCTTAAGACACGTCGAATTCCGTGCTATCTTGATTAAGGTTGGGTGGCAAAGTTTATCTCGGGTGGGACGATGTTGAGCGATAAGGCGGCGGTGCATTTATTTACCGCTGAAATCTCCGATGCTCTGTTGGCTGATGAGCGCCAGCGGAATCTCTACCACGTTTGGCTGGCCGCGTGTGAAAGATCATATTACCGGGCTCAGAGAGTGCATCGGCAACCTCTTGATGTTGCAAGTAGAGGGTGGTGGTCATGATTTCCGTTACCTCTTCCATGGAACGCAGGCCGCGCGCGATTATGGCCAAGACCTGACGGGAAAGCGAATTACCGATATCCTGAATGATTCCTCCGAGACGCTGCTTGAGTTTTATCGAGCTGTGTATCGGGAACGGAGGCTTTATTTTTTCCGTATGAACGCGAATCTCATTTCCTTCGTCGATACGATCGAGCGCTTTATGTTGCGCTGACCGACGGAGGTGATGACGTATCGCGAATAATTGTCGGTTGTTACCCATTGAGTTTCCGCCAAAAACCAGATCAATTCCTTTCGGAATGATCGAGGCTTAAAATGAAAATACACGAACTGAATGTCTGGCCGTCTGCGGCATCTCATGACCGAGAGGACGAACTTGCTTGGCAATTGGCGGCGCTCGCAGTTGATCCGGTTCCCGTTGAAGAAGCGGTGGTCGAGATGTTAGGCAATCGCATCATCGATAACGCCTCAGTGGCGATCGCATCGCTGGAGCGTCGACCGGTCGCGAATGCACGCCAGCAGGCATTGGCGCATCCGCGCGTTGGCGGGGCGACCCTTTATGGTCTACCGAACGATTGCCGGGTCTCCGCAGAGTGGGCGTCTTGGGCCAATGGAACGGCGGTGCGTGAGCTGGATTATCACGACACCTATTTGGCGGAAGAATACTCCCATCCGGGCGACAACATTCTGCCGCTGCTCGCGGTGGCGCAGCAGACGGGGTGCAGTGGTGCGGACTTGGTGGGCGGCTTGGCGACCGCTTACGAAATACACATAGACCTGGTGAAGGCGATCTCGTTGCACAAACACAAGATCGATCATGTGGCGCATTTGGGCCCGGCCGCGGCGGCGGGTATCGGGACCATGCTCGACCTGCCGGTTGAGATTATCTATCAGGCCATAAATCACGTGCTGCATGTGACCACCTCGACTCGGCAATCGCGCAAAGGGCAAATTTCCAGCTGGAAGGCCTATGCGCCCGGTCATGCGACGAAGCTCGCGGTGGAGGCGGTCGATCGTGCGATGCGCGGCGAAACCGGCCCTGCGCCGATTTACGAGGGGGAAGACGGCGTTGTCGCCTGGCTACTTGACGGCAAGGATGCGGCTTACAAAATTCCCTTACCGGAGAGGGGAGAGCCAAAGCGTGCAATACTGGAGAGCTTCACCAAAGAGCATTCGGCGGAATACCAGGCGCAGGCTTTGATCGACCTTGCCCGGCGCATGCGCCAAGACATATCGGGCATTTCAGCGGTAGAGCGCGTCGTCATTCACACCAGCCATCACACCCATGCGGTAATCGGTAGCGGCGCGAACGATCCGCAAAAGTACGATCCCGACGCCAGCCGCGAGACGCTGGATCATTCGATACCGTACATCTTTGCAGTGGCGCTGGAGGATGGCGGCTGGCATCACATCGACTCCTACACGCCTGAACGCGCACATAAACCGGGAACGGTGGCACTGTGGCGCAAGGTGGAGACGCGGTTCGATGCAGACTGGGAAGCCCGCTACCACGATCCCGATCCAAAGAAGAAGGCGTTTGGCGGGCGGGTGGAAATTACCCTTCAAGATGGGCGCGTGCTGGTGGATGAAATCGCCGTCGCCGACGCGCATCCGGCAGGGGCTCGGCCCTTCGAGCGGAAGAATTACATCGAAAAGTTCGAAACACTTGCCGCGTACGCGATCGGCGATGCGGAGCGGAGTCGATTTGTCGAAGTGGCAGGTCGTGTGGCGGACTTGGGGTCGGATGACCTCTTGGGTTTGACGCCGGTCGCGGACCGATTGAACTTACTGGCAGGACCGGATGGACGCGGCGTTTTTGATGCATAGGAGATAGGCCATGGGTGATTTGAAAATCAGCATCGCGACGAACGACTACGACCGCACGCGCGCTGTGAAGGATGGCAGGGTCAAGGTTGATGGGTGTGATGTCACCTATCTAAATATGCTGCCGGAAGAGCTGTTCTTTCGCGCTGTCCGCTACGCGGAATTCGATGTGACGGAACTCTCGTTTTCGACCCATATGTTGCAGACCCAACGCGGCGACGCGCAGTATCTCGGTATCCCCGTTTTCCTCTCACGTGTCTTCCGGCATTCCGGGTTCTATATCCGGACGGATCGCGGCATCGAGACCGGTGCCGACCTGAAAGGCAAGACTATCGGCGTGCCGGAATACCAGATGACTGCCGCGGTATGGCAACGCGGTATTCTGAAAGACGAATTCGGCATTGAGCCCTGGGAGATTGCCTGGCGAACCGGCGGCCTTGAGGAAACCGGCCGGGAAGAACGCACGCCGATCAATTTGCCTAAAAAATTTGATTGCCAACGTATCGGTCCCGATCAGACGCTCTCGGGAATGCTTGAATCGGGGGAACTCGACGCGGTGATCTGTCCTCCGGTTCCGTCATGTTTGCAGCGAGGTGCCGCGAATGTAGGCCGTCTCTGGCCTAATTTCCGCGCGGCGGAGCAGGATTACTTTCGCCGCTCTGGCATTTTCCCAATCATGCATATTTTGGGTGTGGAAAAATCGCTCGCGGCCAAATATCCATGGCTACCGGCAAATCTCTATAAGGCATTCCGGCACTCAAAGGACTTGGCATTTACGGATTTGGAAGCTCAGGGCGCATTGAAGGTATCGCTCCCGTGGGTCACCGCCGAGCTGGAAGAGACGCGGGCACTCATGGGGCCGGATGTTTGGTCATACGGGGTCGAGGACAATCGGACGGCAATCGAGGCGGTCATTCGATATTCGGCGGAACAAAGCCTGACTGAACCCGGTCTCAAACCGGAAGACCTGTTTGCGGAAACCACACTGCAAACAGCGCGGAGCTGAGCTTCTAACCGGATATAGGCAACGACCTATATCCAATACGGCATATGAGATTGGAGGAAGAGATGGAGCTAACCACCAAGACGGCGGAAATCGCGAAATTATTAGTGGCGCGTGGTGAGACAGTGGCCGTCGGTGAGAGTTCGGCGGGCGGATTGGTCTCGGCCTCGTTGCTCGCGGTGCCGGGGGCGTCCAAATATTTCATGGGCGGTGGTGTCATTTATACGCACCGGGCGCGCAAACGTCTCACGGAGATCGACTTTAAAGATCACCCCGGCGTGCGGTCATCCAGCGAGCCCTATGCGAGCCTGCTGGCGAAGAGCATGCGGGAGAGGTTGAGCGCGACTTGGGGCTTGGCCGAGACCGGGGCTTCCGGGCCGACTGGTAACAGCTATGGCGATGACTCGGGGCACACTTGTGTCGCGGTGGACGGACCGGTGTGTGACGTCCGAACCTTGGAGACCGCGTCAGCGGACCGTGAAGCCAATATGTGGGCTTTCACCGACGAAGCATTGGACATCTTCATTGAATGCCTGAAACGGGCGCCCTGATCGTCTGAATGTTCGGCCAACGAATTAAACGGAAAGAAGACCCGAGACTATTGCGGGGTGACGGTCGGTTTGCGGACGACATTCAGTTGCCCGGCATGCTACACGCCCATTTCGTGCGCAGCCCTTTGGCGCACGCACGGATCACCGGAATTGATACGGCGGAAGCGTTGACCCTGGACGGCGTTGTGGCGATCTACACGCTCGTCGACCTGTTGCCGCATTTAACCTGTGAGCGCGTGCCCGTCGAAATGCCGGCACTGGCCATCCGTCACCGCATCGACCCTTATGTATTGGCGAAGAACGAAGTGTGCCATGTGGGTGACCCTGTCGCATTGGTAATCGCGGAGAGCAAGCAGGTGGCCGAAGATGCCGCCGGCATCGTTTGGGTCGATTACGATCCGCTTCCGGCCTGTGTCGATCCACGGGCCGCCTTGGTGACGGGTGCACCACAAGTACGCGCCGACGTCGCAGACAATTTGGTAGCTGCTTTTGACGTGACATACGGCGACTCTGATGCGGCGTTTGTGATGGCACCACATGTCTTCAAGGAAGAGATCCAAATCCACAAAGGTGGCGGCCATGCCATGGAGTGCCGGGCGCTTGTTGCCGATTACGATCCGTTGCGCAGGCATCTCACTGTCTGGAACGCAACGCAAATGCCGCACCGGGCTCAGATGATATTGACCCGATGCCTTGGCATGGCGGAGGCAGATGTCCGAGTGGTGCCGCCCGATGTCGGAGGCGGGTTTGGGCCGAAGTTCGTTTTTTATTCGGAAGAAGTCTCCGTGCCCTTGGCATCCAAATTATTGGGGCGACCGGTAAAGTGGATAGAAGATCGCCGCGAGCATTTCACGGCGACAACACAGGAACGCGATCAATTTTGGAGTGTTGAAGTCGCGGCTGATGAGAATGGCTGCTTGATTGGTATTCGGGGAGACTTGGTGCACGATCATGGCGCCTATACGCCCTATGGTTTGGCGCTGGCACAGAATTCAACAAGTAATCTCTTGG
>CAXAGK010000136.1:0-8723 GCA_963968305.1 uncultured Rickettsiales bacterium
AGGTCATTTTCAGCGCACTGTCCGAGAAGGCGTCGGATGGCGTTACTGTGGAGCGATACCGGAGCGATTTTCGCACGCTATTGTCGGGTGCCGCTGTATCCGTCTCACAGGCGGGGTACAATACGGTGGCCGATATTTTATCGACTAATACGCCCGCGGTTCTGGTGCCCTTTGATACGGATGGCGAAGATGAACAGCCTCGCCGCGCGCAAAAATTAGCGGAAGTGGGGCGTGCTGAATTGATTGCATCTTCCCGTCTGACGCCACAGTGTCTGGCCGGTGCCATTGATCGGGCTGCGATCAGGTCGCCATCGGCTGAATTTGTGCTGGATATGGAAGGGGCGACAAATACCGTCGCTATTCTGCGCCAAGCATTGGAGAGCCGCGATTGAGGGCGTGCTATTTGCGCCCGATCAGCATGAACCGTGTGTATTTATCGAATTCCAGCGCGCCCTCGAACAATGTGGTCGAGAGCCTTGCTTGGCGCTTGAAGGCCGCAAGGTCGGGGACGCTGTTGACGTGCTCGGGTTCAGAGAAATAGTCGTTAGACTGCAGAACCAGTAGAGTGTCGTTTGGCAATGCGGCGAACCAATCGTCGAAATTATCCAAATGCTCGCAGCTGGTATTGATGAGAATGTCGGGTAACTTCAGCGACAAGGTGTCAATTCGGACGCTGTTCGACACGTATTGCAGGTCGAGGATGTCAGCGGTGATTGGCTCGAACAGTCCGCGTTCGACATTGGCCGCATTGAGGCTGTTGGCAATGGGCGCGCAAGTGGGATCAAGATCGAAACTCGTGATCCGTTCGATTTCGAAGCGTGGATCGTGAATGAAAAGAGCCGCGAGAACACCGTACCAACCACCAAGGACGTGGACCCTGCCCAATGCTGCGCCGTGACAATCGAACAGAGTGTTCAAAAGCCAAAGCTTCGACGCGGTTTGCCGCCGATTGAGGGCATTTCCGAGTTTCGAGACAGGAAACCTTAAGGCCGTGTTTCGGATGTCCGTGATGAAGCGGCTTTCGTAGAAAAGTGAAAGCCCATCCAAGAGATCCTTATAGAATTGATCCTTTTTCAGCATGAAAAATGGGGTCCTGCCGACGCAAAAAAAAATCAGTGATCTACCCATGTCCGCCTTACCGTTTGGCTACAGGGTGCCCAATCGAGTGCGTGAATTCAAAGCCAACCTGCTTAAATCTGGCTGCACTTCTCATCCGTCGTGGATTTGTGGTTGCGCTGGCTGGGCTTATCTTATGCCGCGTTTTGGAATTGTGCGGTCATGTCGTAAAGACGATCGCTCATGATCCTAGCTATATGCGCGGAGAAATGAGGGCTGCCTTCGAGCAGCTCAAGAAATAATTCCTTTTTCAATTCCAAGACAATGACATTGGTCTCCGCCCTAACTGTTGCGGAGCGCGGTTTTGTGCTCAACAATGCCATATCACCAACTAACTCGTTCTGTTTTAAGTTATTGACGACTAGCTCTTCGTCTCCCTCGCCAATCACAATATCGACCGCTCCTTCAAGGATTACGTATGCAGCAGTGCCTGCATCACCTTGACGGAATAAGTCTTCGCCTTTTGTGTAGGTTAAACGTTCACTTGTAAAAGCCAGCAGCTTCAACTTAGACGCATCCATCTCAGAGAAGAGTGGGACTTGAGCCAATGCGGAAGTCTCTGCATTAAGGATAGTACTACTATCTTCAATTTCCTGTTCGGATGATGTCACGGTTGCCACTTCAGGCGTTACTTGATCCGATATCCGCTCCTCAATCCGCCCATTCCGTATGACTAATATTTGGTCAAATGCATTCTCTTCAGGCATCTCACTATCGATCCAAATAATTGTCGTGTTGGGTAGAAGTTCGAAAATATTTTGGCGGATACGGTCTCGTGCTTCGCGATCTTGGGCATTAAGAGCTTCGTTAATGACTAATATATCAGGTCTCTTAATGATACTTCTAAGCAAGGCGATGCATTGGCGCGCTGCTAATGGGATGCGGCGTCCGCCAATACCAACTGTGAAATCAGCTGCTGCGAGCACTATTTCTGCGGTCAGGTTCATTTCATTTAATACCTCGCGCAGAATTTGATCTACTTTCTCTTCTGCCTGAGGGCGTCCCGCATTAATTCTGCCCATAATCAAGTTGGATCGCAGCGGAAGCTTTGAATTGAATTCCTTTGGATCAAAGAAAGAAATTGAGTTTTTATTTTCTTCAGGCAATTGCACACGGAATTTACGCCGTGCTTCAAGGATACTTGCCTGCACATCCTCATTAATATGTCCGAGACGGTGGCGTTCGACGATTAGATGAAAGGTTAGAGAAATCACCTGAGCATTGTCTTCAGCAACCAATGTTTCTGCGCCTTCACGTTTTGCAATCGCGACAATTCGCTTTAAATCTTGGAGTGAATCATCATCAACAAAACTGTATTGTTCAAAAATTGGTTCGTCGGGAGACATGCCGTCAAACATATCGATTAGGGTCGCGGCAACCTGAAGGCCAATGCTCTGAAATTTTTTGGTGAGATCACAGTCATCCAAAATCGAATGTACAAATGCATTCTGACCCAGGTTATCTAGAGCGAAATCACTGTTCGTAGCTTCGCCGAAAATTAAGTTCGCACCAACTGTGGCGCTAACATTGTACTCTTCAAAATCGAAGGGATGGATGAGGTCAGCAAGAGCTGAATCTGAGCGAATACGATTTAGCACCCTCTCTCTGGCGAGAACGATATTATTCGCTAGGTCAGGTTTGTCTTTCGGGTCGATCGTCATATTCATGGCGCGGCCATACATAAAACTTTGGAGTTCAACCGCGTCCAATGTCTGATGCCACCAAGTTAATAGTTCTTGGTGATTATTCACGCCGGTATCCGTGTAGTCGATCCAATTTGCTTCAATATCGTGGGAAGAATTACCGGCTGCTAATGCGTCCTTTAAATCGATTGCACGTTGCGCATCTTCTTCCGGAATGTCGACGGGTTGATGTTTAAGTCCGTAAAAAGTGTTGTATCCAATTGTACCCTCAAAGATGTATGAATCTGGGCCCGCATACCCAATCCGTCGACCCGCAACAGACTCATGTAAGGAGGGAAGAGCATGCGGTCCGATGGAGATGCGTCCCCGGCTCGGTTGTATTAACCCTGTCAGAAGATTCGCGAGATCGTCCCGCCCGCTGCCACCCGCTATTAGAGCAATTCTGCTGCCGGGCACTGCATTGAAGGAAATAGAGTCCAGTGTTTTAACGCCGTCTTCATCCGTAAGGGTAACATTGCTAAGTGAAACTTCGCCATTAAGTGCCGGAATGGTTTCTGGGCGTTCCGTCAAGAGACGATTTTCTGGGATCATGTCAGCCGGGTTGAATTGCTCCGCTACTTGCTCGAATTTTATTTTCGCGTCCATCATGCGCTGGTAGTATTTTAGTAATTCCTTCCAAGGCGACATAAGTTGGCTATAAGCACCGAGGACTGCGACCAACTGTCCCAAATCAAGTTTGCCATCAAGGATAAGTAGTCCACCGACTGAATAGAATAGAAGTGGTGTCAATTTTAGCAGAAAGTTATTCAAAAACTTTAAGAACGCTTTGTTCTGATAAATCTTCATCCGGACCTTGAAAACGCCGGACAAGTGATGAGTAAAGTCAGCCAGTGAAAATGCCGATGTATCATGGGTATGAATTTCGTTAATGCCGGATACAGCTTCGCTTATACGACCGGCAACCCCGCGAATTCGTACGACCCGTTCCTTCGCCAGGAGGTTAACTTTTTTCTGCAGTTTTGGGATAATAAAGGCTTGAAGTGGAATGATGGAGATACTCGCCAGCCCCATAATAGGGTCTTGGACGAAGACAAATACTAAGACCGTCAACATGGTCCCACCTTGGAACAGCGGTAACTCTACGGCATCTGCAAAGAATTGACTGAAGGGTTCAACCTCGGCGGTAATCATCGAGGTTACTGCACCTTGAGATGTGTTCTGGAACTGTTTGAGCGGGAAGCGATGGATACGTTCAAATAGTATAAAACGCAGCCTTCGCAGTAAACGTTCCGATGTAATGCCCTTAAAGATAAATAAGGCCATCATTATGCCGCCGTTAACGATAAGCAATAGTAGAAAAATACCACAAAGCGTCAGCAAATATTCGGTTTGTTCGAATTCAATACCGAGATATGTACGCGGGAATGGAATGGCGTCAGGCTTTGAGCCGAGAGCATCGTTAACTATGATCTTCGGCAATTCCAGTGCGTAGTATAGAAGTGGGAAAGTCGCTATCGTCACACACAAGATGACGAGCTGATACCCCCTGCTATAGCTCCAAATAAACCCGTAAAGTCCCTTTTCCACTTTATTAAGTCCTTTGTGGTCCAAATGTTTCCCACCCAGAGGCGGTGACGGTTAGAAGCCTAGACGCGTCGAAGACCGGCAAACACCATTGTCGGGGCTACGAAGATAATCTTACCAAGATTGAGGCTGCAAAATGGAGGCAACCCCAAAGTTTGTGCCTATGCTGCCGTGAACTTTTAACATGTCCGTGCAATCATATTAAGTTTCGGGCAGATAAGACAACCTAAGTTCGCTCATTCACGATCAATGTATACGTGCAAAATCCGGCCTAATTCAAAATAAATCGGCTAAATGCTAAAATCTGCTACGAAAGTGGTCTACAATTCGGATCAACGCAGAAAAAAAACTCTCGTATCAGACGGGGAGGATCGGATGCCGATATATATTAGCCTAGTAAACTATACCGAGTCGGGGTTGCGCGACATTAAAAAGTCGCCGGAGAGACTGGCTGTTGCCCGCCGCGAAGCAGAGGAACTCGGCGGCAAGATTGATAAGGTTTATCTAACAATGGGTGATTGCGACCTAATGACAATCGCGGATTTTCCTGACGACGCCACTGCGGCGACATTTGCGCTGAGATTGGGTGCTCAGGGAAATACCCGAACGAAAACGATGAAGGCGTTCCCGGAAGAAGCCTTCCTCGAAATCGTGAAAGCGATATAGGGCGCCCGTTATTCAGCTGCGGCGGTTGTGCCGATAGATGGATTCCGAAATTCCTCAAGGAGCTCACTCTCGCGGGACTTCGCTTCCGCGATGCTCCGCTCCTTTACGTGGCCGTAACCGCGTATTTGCTCCGGTAAGGCGGCGATCTCGACAGCGGTTCCATGATTCTCCGGTGTGAGGTCACGGAGCAGCCCTTCAATTACCGCTTCGAAATCCGTAATGAGCCCCCGCTCGCGCTTTCGTTCTTGGGTATATCCGAATACGTCGAGAGGCCTTCCCCGCAGGAATTTCCATTTCGCGAGGCTCCGTAAAGCCGGCAACAGCCACTCGCCGAATTCGATTTTCCGCGCTTCGCCTGTATCCGGGTCCCGGCGGGCGAGAAGCGGCGGGGCCAAATGATATTTCAGCTTATAGCCAGCCTCGAATTTTTCGCCGATTTCGGACAAGAAGTCTGTTTCCGTGTGGAGCCGGGCGACTTCGTACTCATCTTTATAGGCGAGGAGTTTGAAGTAATACCGCGCGACCGCCGACGTCAGCGCTTCCGCACCTTGGATTCGATGGGCTTCGGACGTTTGTACTTTTACGACGAAATCCTTGTAGCGCCGGGCTAGTCGCTCGTTTTGATATTCAGTCAAGAACCGGACCCGCCGTTCGACAAGGCTGACCAGTGATCCTTCTGAAGCGGCGGCTACAGGTGCTTCCGGTTCTGCGCCTGCCATCGCCATCTTACGGACAAGATCCAAATCATGCGCGGCCCGGCGTCCCCAAGTGAATGCCTGTTTGTTCGAATCGATGGCTACCGCGTTCAATTCGATGGCTTGATAGATCGAGTCTTGCGACACGGGCACTAGCCCTTTTTGCCAAGCATAGCCGAGCATAAACATGTTGCTGGCGATCGAGTTTCCAAGAAGCGCGGTCGCTAATTTGGTACCCTCGAGGAAATCCGTTCTCTCCGCGCCCACGACCTTGGCGATGCTTTGGTGAAGCTCTTCACCGGGGAATGCCAGATCCGGGTCACGTGTGAAATCGCCGGTGATAGTCTCGTGGCTGTTGACGACTGCGCGCGTGCTTCCCGGGGCGATTTTCGATAACGCGTCGAAACTGGCGGCGGTGACAATATCGCAGCCAAGCATCATGTCCGCGCCACCAACCGCGATGCGGACCGCATGCAAGTCATCGGGATTATCGGCGATACGAATATGGGTAATAACCGCGCCGCCCTTTTGGGCGAGACCGACCATGTCCAGGACCGAACATCCCTTGCCTTCGATATGCGCCGCCATGGCGACAAGGGCGCCAATGGTAACGACGCCGGTGCCCCCGATGCCCGTCACCATCATACCGTATGGATCTGCCGTGCTGGGAAGCGTCGGTTCGGGTAGAGCCTCAAAGATGTCCGGGACTACGACTTCTCCGCCGGACGTACGTGGTTTCTTAAGATCGGTGCCGTGCACGGTCACGAAGCTCGGGCAGAACCCGTTCACACAGGAATAATCTTTATTGCAGCTTGATTGATCGATGGTCCGTTTGCGACCGAACTCGGTTTCTTTCGGCACAACGGACAGACAATTCGATTTGACGGAGCAATCGCCGCAACCTTCGCAGACCAAGTCGTTGATCATGACGCGCTTGAGCGGATCCGGGAATGTTCCCCTCCGACGGCGTCGGCGCTTTTCGGCCGCGCAGGTTTGATCGTAGACAAGAACGGTCACACCACTCTCTTCGCGCAATTCTTTCTGCGCGAGTATCAGGTCGTCCCGATGGAAAACCTTGGTTCCGGAGGCAAAGCCTGCATCGCGCGGATATTTGTCGGGCTCGTCGGTTACCACGACAACACGTGACGCACCCTCCGCCATCACCTGTTGGGTGATTCGCGGCACCGTAAGCGGTCCGTCGTGTGGCTGTCCGCCGGTCATGGCAACGGCGTCATTGAACAGAATTTTATAGGTCATATTGACGTTGGCGGCGATCGCCTGTCGAATCGCCATCATGCCTGAGTGATAATACGTCCCGTCACCGATATTGGCAAAGACGTGCTCCTCGTCGGTGAATGGCGAAATGCCGAGCCAAGGTACGCCTTCAGCCCCCATATGCGTGAAGGTTTCCGTGTTCCGCTCCATCCATTGCGCCATGAAATGGCAGCCGATTCCAGAAAGCGCCCGACTACCATCGGGTACCTTGGTGGAGGAGTTATGCGGGCAGCCCGAACAGAAATACGGCGTGCGTTGGAAGCTTTGCGAGTTACTTTGCAGTGCGTGTTCGCGGGACTCGAGAAATTTAATCCGGTCGTCGATTTGGCTGCTGGAATGGAATTGTCCAAGGCGTTTCGCGATAACCCGGGCAATTTGGGACGGCGTCAACTCGCCGATGGACGGCAGAATCCATTCGCCGCTTTCGTCGTATTTGCCGATTACGCGCGGCCGTTGGTTGGCGTGCCAATTATAGAGCTGTTCCTTCAGCTGGTTCTCGATGACTGGGCGTTTTTCCTCGACCACGAGGACTTCCTCCAATCCTTCGCAGAATTGGCGAATACCCTCACGTTCCAACGGCCATGTCATGCCGACTTTATAGATTGAGAGGCCGATCGCGCGGGCGTAATCCTCGTTGATGCCAAGCTCTTCCAATGCTTGGCGCACATCCAAATACGATTTGCCGCAGGTTACGATGCCGAATCGTCGGTTAGGTCCATCGATGATCGCTTTGTCAAGCTTATTCGCGCGGGCAAAGGCCAACACAGCGTGGATTTTATATCGGTGGAGGCGTTCTTCCATTTCCAGCGGCGTATCTGGATAGCGAATGCTGAGACCACCTTCCGGCATCTCAAAGTCTTCTGGCAGTTTAATGTCGACCCGGTGCGGGTCGACATACACGGAGGCTGAGCTATCCACCGTCTCGGCGATTAACTTGAAAGCTGACCAGCACCCGGAATACCGTGACATCGCCCAGCCATATAGGCCGAGGTCGAGGAATTCCTGTACACCCGCCGGATTGAGCACAGGGATCATCGCATCCATAAACGCATATTCGGTCTGATGCGCCGTGGTCGAGGATTTACAGGTGTGGTCGTCACCCGCGAGCAACAGGACGCCGCCCTTCGGATGCGAGCCGAATAGATTGCCGTGACGCAGGATGTCACCGGATCGATCGACGCCGGGACCTTTGGCGTACCACATGGAGAAGATGCCGTCATAGCGAGCACCCGGCGACATATCGAGTTGCTGGGTCCCCAGTATGGCGGTCGCTGCCAGGTCTTCGTTCACGCCAGGCTGGAATTTAATATGATGTTTATCCAGAAAGCTGCGAGCCTGCCAAAGTTGCTGGTCGACCAATCCCAGCGGTGAGCCGCGGTAGCCGGAGATATAACATCCGGTGTTTAGGCCTGCCGCTTCATCCCGACGCCGCTGCATCATGGGAAGACGCACCAATGCCTGCGTTCCCGTGAGAAAAACGCGACCTGAGTCCAAAGTGTATTTGTCGTCGAGTGTTACCGGCGCCAGCGCCATATCTGCGTCCCTAAACCATGATTTGCGTATGAATAAAAAAGAGTAACTTGAGTCGCCTCGATTTCAAACCGATTCGATAGGGATGCGATGGATTCGCAAGATTGCTACATTTTGCTGGATACCTGGATGAAATTATTGCGCCTTCTGGCTGAGGCTGTTGAAGAAGTCGAATCCAGGGCAAGATTTTTCGTCTGGATATAGAAGCAGCGGA
>CAXAGK010000137.1:0-8609 GCA_963968305.1 uncultured Rickettsiales bacterium
CCGCGAGGAACCTAACCGGCTTTATCCGCCTTGCAAGGCAAAATCGAACTTGTTCGTGAGCACTATACGGGATGCCGGAAGCGCGACCATTGTCGTCGATGGAAATGTAGCGAAATTGATGCTGGAGGCCAACTGTCATCACACTTTTGAAAAGGGACGAATCGTCGTTCGCGAAGATAGCAATACGTCGCAAAGGTTCCGATCTATTTTGGCGATACTTCGGTATCCAGCCGATTTTAGCGGGAATTCGGGTTAATTTCGCAATTTTGGTGAAGTTCGGCCACTTCGGAATTGCGGTCATAATGTAAGCTTGGGTAAAGTGCGAGCTATGAAACTGACACCGATTATCGTATTGATTGCTGCGGCGTTGCTGTTCGGTGCGCCCGCGGCCTCGATGAACTTCACGCCTGCGGCGAAACAGTCGTTGAATTTCACTGTCTATCGCGACGACGAGCCCATCGGCTATCACAAGTTCGATTTCCGTCCGAGGGGAGATAAACTTGAGGTCGAAATAGATGTCGATCTCGAAATCAAGCTGTTGTTTGTCACCGCCTTTAAATTCACCCACGTCGCGTCCGAAGTGTGGGAGAACGGTCGGCTGTTGCAAATGGAAAGTGAAACCGATGATGATGGCGACTCTTATAAGTTAAAGTTGCGGCGCCTTGGTGATGGCATGTTAGTGGAAGTGAATGGCGAGCGAAAATTGGCGCCCGGCGATATCCTGCCGTCCAATTTGTGGAATCGGGCGATCCTGACCGAAGACAAGATTTTGCATTCCATCGTGGGACGAGTACTGCCGCTGAAAGTGATGCCATTAGGCATGCGCGACATCGAGATCGGAATTGGGAAATCCATTCTTGCCGAAGGTTTCAGGATCGATGGTGGTGGAGAGTTCCAACGCGAACTCTGGTACAGCCCGGATGGCCGTCTGGTTGAAGTCGGATTTGACGCGCCAAAGGACGGCTCCCGCATCCTGTATCGTCTGAACGATAACGCCAGCAGTTAGCGCCTACCCCTTCTAAATGCGCGGTTCAGTATGATCGGGCTAACGACGGTCGTGACGACCGCCATGATGACGACCGCAGAGAAAAGATTCTCGACGATCAGTGAGGGTTGGCCATTCGTTTCGAACAAGCCGGCTTTCAGCGCAATCCCTGCGATCACCAATTCGACGGCACCACGGGGGCTCATGCCGACACCGATAATGCCGGAATCACGCGGTGAAAATCCGAAGGCGCGAGCCGCAATTTCGGCACCAACGATTTTACCGAAGAATGCGACCAAGATGAGAATAGCGAGAAAGAGTGGTGCGCCACTCAAAGCGCTGATGTTTAAATTCCAGCCGATGGACGCGAAAAAGATCGGAGCGAGAAAGCCGAAGGTCATCGCGGAAATTGCGTGTTTAACGCTGTTATAGCTTTGCGTATCGATGATCTTGCTGCCGAAATAGAGACCCGCCATGAAAGCGCCGATGATAAAATGTAGTCCTAGTAATTCGGCGAAGACGGCAAAATCGAAAGCGTCGATCAAGAACAGCACTGATTTCCAGTGCCTCGGTCTTCAAATAACGCATCAGACGACCGCCGCGCGGGAAGACGTATAGTCAGAAGAACGCGGTAACGACAAAGAACAATCCGACTTTTCCGAAAAGGGTCAAGAATTCCTCCAGGCCGGGCGTTGAACCCGCCGAAAGCAATGCGGTCAGCCAAGCGAGGAGCACGAGGCTCAGGATATCGTCGAAGATGGCCGCAGAGACGATTGTCTGGCCGATCGTCGTCTCCAGCTGACCGAGCTCTGGCTAGGATCCCCACGGTCGCAGGCACGGCTGTGATCGCTAATGCGGTGCCGAGGAAAAGACATTGGGCGGTGTGTAACTTGCTCTCGGGCAGGAAATGCCATCCGAGTGCCAAGCCGAGACCGAGCGGCACGAGCATGCCGCCGCTGGCGACGGCGAGTGCACCTGCCGAGTGTTCAAGTATTTTATGAGGCTGCATCTCGACGCCGGCAAAGAGCATTAGAAAGAACATGCCGAGATCGGCGATGGTTACGAAGACCTCGTTATCGCTGATATGAGAGAGTTGCGGGAAAAGGCCGGGAAGTTCGATCACGAGAGCACCGAGCGCGACGCCGGCGATCAATTCTCCAACCAAGCCGGGTTGCCCTAAACGTTCCGCAACCCCACCGAAGCCGCGTGAGACGACCATGAGGATGAGCAGAACGTAAAATAAATCCATTTAGCTCAAGCCTCGACGACGTTGCGATCTCAGGTAATCATCAAAAAAATTGGGAAGGTACGCAAATGGCTACTTGAAGGGCTTGAAAGTGATCATCGTGCAAGTATCTGCAACGCCATCCAAGGTTTGCACTTTCTCGGTGACGAAGTGCCCAATATCGGCATCTTTTGGAAGGTAAAATTTTGCTAGTAGGTCGTATTGGTCGGAAATGGAATGGACCTCTGAAATTTCATCGACTTCATCCGCCAGCTTCTCCGCAACGGCGTAAGCCCGGCCCAGGGCGCATTTGATCATCACGGATATTGCTTGCATCGCTTTGGCCTTTCTAAGTTCCACCATCATTATAACCGCCGCTGTGGGCTTCGCTGGCGGCGGTGTTTTTATTGTGCGCTTTCCGCAGCGAGGTTAGGTACTATCCAGCATCCGATCCGAGGGGTATGAGCGTGACGGAAATCGATAACGGTCTCAACACATGGCAGTTGATGACCAACCATAACAAGATGATCGAGCTGCAGAAAAAACTATACGATGGTGAAGCGTTGCCGTCAGAAGCGCCCGTTGAGCTTGCGTTCTTTGGTAGCTCCGCGTTCAGAGTCACATCGCCCGCCGGGATCAGTGTCATGTGCGACCCGTGGCGCAATTTCCCGACCCGCAAATGGGATTGGTATTTCAAGGATTTTCCGCGCATTCCCGTCGACATCGGCGTCTCGACCCACGCCCATTTCGATCACGACGCACTGCATCGGCTGGACGCTCATGTTTTAATCGACCGCTTGATCGGCACCTATACGTTCGGCGACGTGACCATTCGAGGAATCGCCGACAAACACGAGACTGATTCAAGTTCCGCGATCTACGATTTCAAAAAAATTATTCTCGACTTCGATGGGATCGACATCACACCACCGAACAATCCGCGCTCCTGGGATCATTGTCTGATCGTGATCGAGACTGGCGGTCTCCGCATCGTCGATTGGGGCGACAACCGTCATAACCCACCGGAAGAAGTTTGGGACATGCTGGGGGATATTGATATCGCTCTTCTGCCGGTGGACGGCTCCCGCCATGTGATGGGCTTTCATCAAGTGGAGCATATTATCGAACGACTGAAGCCGAAGGTCGTCGTGCCCCATCATTATTACATCTACGATGTCATCCAACGGCAAAGTACGTTGCAAACGGCCGATGCTTGGGTTGAGGAAAAGCCGGGCGCCGTTTGGCTTGACGGACCGACGAAGACCTACACGCCGGAAGAGGTGAGCGGGCTCGACCGCGCCGTCCATTATTTCGGTGGTCATGTCGCCTTTGATGCCGAAGCATGGCGTAACGGCGAAGGCTAATCTGATGAGTGTGCAGGAAGGCACTGTCCAAGCCAACGGGCACGAGCTTGAGTACCATCGGCATTTCGGACAAAGCGAAGACGCTCCGACCATTGTGATGCTGCATGAGGGGCTCGGCAGTGTGTCTATCTGGCGCGACTTCCCGGCATTGCTGGCCGCTCGCACAGGTGCTGACGTGCTGGTGTATTCACGATATGGCTACGGGCGTTCGGCTGTCCGCCAGGGGTCTTTCGGTATTGATTATATGCATGTCGCGGCTCTGGCAGAACTGCCGGAACTCCTCACGGCGCTGAAGATCGAACGGCCTATCTTGTTCGGGCATAGTGACGGTGCGTCGATTGCACTGATTTGCGGCGGTGCGCAGCCGACGAAGGTCGGCGGTATTATTGTTGAGGCACCGCATGTCTTCACTGAAAAGTTTAGTGTGAACAGTATTGCGGCCATTCAGGAAGGCTATGAATCCTCGGATGCTTTGCGCAATCTGTTGTCACGCCATCACGCTGATCCGGATGCGAGTTTCTACGGCTGGAACGCCGTTTGGCAATTACCGGATTTTGGGAATTGGAATATCGAGGAATATCTTCCGAAGATTCAATGCCCCACTTTGGTCATCCAAGGTGACGCCGATGAATACGGCACAATTGAGCAGGTGGACCGGATCGTGGCGGGCAGTGGCGGGCCCGTGGAGCCGTTGATCTTGGAGGGCTGTGGGCATGCGCCACACCGGGATCAATTGGAAGCCGTTTTGGTGGCGAGCAAACGCTTCGTCGACACTTTATAAGCTTTGGCTCCCGGCGACTGAGCGCGATCGAAGGGTTACGCCGCTGTCTTGAATTTTTCCTGACCTGCTTTTGCGATTTCTGCCAAATGGCGGTGATCCGTCCCGCAGCATCCCACCAAGAATTTGATATGCTGATAATCGCCGAGGACATGGTCGTGTTGATGGACAAGCTCCTGTGGATTGCCGATATCCAATTCCTTATGACTGAGACAGGACGCGTTGGCGCGCAATCCGCGCAGCTTGCCAAGCGATGTGCCGCCGCGCTTTAGCGTATCCTGGAAGTGTGTCGGGTGCGCGCAATTAATCATGAAATAGGCGGCGGCCTAATTGGTGGCGATATCAACGGATGCGATAGCATCTCATAGAGATTGCCCTGTCGGTATGTGTCCGTCGGTCTCCACGGTAAAGGAAATGGCGACCGGCATGTCGACCTTAGTGGCGGCGAAGATGATACCGATCGCTTCGTTCATATTCGTCGCCGTGATCGCCGTCACCATGTCCGCTCCGGCATCTGCAAAAGCTTCGATTTGCTGAGAATGATAGGTTTCAGCCTCAATGGGTGACATGGCGTCGCCGGGGTCGTACCCGTCACCGCGTGGGCCGATACATCCACTGACGACGATTGGAAGATTGCCCTCATGAGCGTCGCGGACATCATGGATCAAGGTGATGGCGTCGCGGTTGGCTTCTTCCAAAGTTGAGGCGCTGTAGCCCAATCGCTGACCCCAATCTGTATTCGCGCGCCAGTTGGGCGATTCGACTATGAAGCCTGCACCCGCTTCCCGTGCGATATCGATATACGGATCGAAATACTCGCGCAGTCGTTGTCGGCCGTCTTTAGGCTTCATTAAGTCGAATGCCGCGAAGTGTGGAAGATCGATGCCATCATGGAAGACGAGGGTTGTCTCTAACCCACCATCAGTAGTGAAAAAATCGCCATCGATTTGCGGAAGATAGTCACGGTATTCAGCCATTTTAATCCCTGTCGAGCCATGAATGTTATCGTTATCCCCAGCGAAAACATCGTCACTGGACGAGTTTGGTCATTTTATTTGATGCGGCTTAACGTCTGTGAGCATCGTCACAGCGATGAAAGTTTTTTCGAGAGCTTTTCCCAACACCGGTTCGAGCGACATTCTATTTAGAAGATCAAACCAGACGTAATAATGGGAGCCGACGAATGTACAAATGGATCGACCATATCGTGGTGCGGGTAAAGGATTTGGAAGAGGGACTGAAGGATTACGAAGGCAAGATGGGGATGAACCGGCGCGAAGAGCCGAAGGAAATTCCCGAGCTCGGCATGAAGCGTGCGATCTTGCCGTTAGGCGATGACGGACGGTTTATCGAACTTTGCGAGCCGCTCGGTGAAGGCGCTATCGGCAATGCGATGGCCAAGCATGGCGAAGGCCTTCATTTGGTGGCGCTGGGTGTCGACAATCTGCAAGAGGCGGCGGCGGAAATGAAAGCCAATGGCGCGCGCCTGATCGAAGCGGGCAAAATGGTGTTCGTCCATCCCAAGGACGGCCACGGCGTGATGTATCAACTCATTGAGCGCAAGTAAGACGGGGCTCGCATGGTTGAGTTTTGGACGAATGCCCCGGCATCGCCCCGGGGGTTAATGCGGCTCGCGCGCGACTACGAGGAAAAGGGTTGGGACGGCGTCTATGTCGTCGATTCCCAAAATCTTTCTGGCGATCCGTATATCGCCTTGGCGATGGCGGCGACGGTGACCGAAAGCATTGGTCTCGGCACGGCGGTGACGAACTCCGTCACGCGCACGGCGGCGGCAACCGCGACGGCGGCCGCCAGCGTCAACCGTGTTGCCAGCGGGCGTATGGTGCTGGGTATTGGGCGCGGCGATTCCGCTCTCGCTCATCTTGGCCGAGCACCCGCTCGCATCGGGCAGTTCGAGACCTATCTACGTCATCTGCAAACCTATTTGCGGGGCGATGCGGTTCCCTTCGACGAAATCGATATACCGGATATTGTGGCACCGCCGGTGCAAGACCTTGGCCTAGCGGACTCACCGACGGAAAGCCGGATCGCTTGGATTGGCGGCACACAGAAAGTACCGGTCGAGGTCGCGGCAACCGGTCCTCGAATTATTGAGATTGCCGCTCTCTTGGCGGACCGGGTCATGCTTACCGTCGGAGCGGATATCGAACGTCTCAAATGGGGTATCGAGTTGGGGCGGGAAGCGCGGCGCAAGGCCGGGCTCGATCCGGACGGGGTTGCCTTCGGCGCGTTCGTCAATTGTGCGGCGCATTCGGACGTGGCGGTGGCACGCGGTGTTGCCCGCGGCGGCTTGACCGTCTTCGCGCGGTTTTCCGTCATGCACGGAAAGACCCATGGTCCGCTGACGCGGGAGGCGGAGCAGGCGCTACAGACACTGCGCGACGCCTATGACATGAATGCCCATACTCATGGCGATTCCAATCAGGCGAAAACGCTAACTGACGATTTCATCGATCATTTCGGCGTTGTTGGCACGCCGGAGCAATGTGTGGAGAGGTTAAAAGAAATCGCGGCGCTTGGTTTCGATAAGATATCCGTCGGTGGTAATCTCCGAATACATGAAACACCCGGTGGGTCGGAGTCTAAAGCATTGCTGGAGCAAGAAGTGTTTCCGGCTTTAAGAAGGTAATCCGTCATGAATATAGAGAAACTCCGCCATGATACGCCGGGCCTATCAAATGTGGCGCATTTCAACAATGCGGGCGCGGCGTTGATGCCGGCGCCGGTTCTGGATGCGCAGATCGATCATTTGAAACTCGAAGCTGCGATCGGCGGTTACGAAGCGGCGGCAGAGGCCGCGGAGCGATGCGAGGCGGTCTACACGTCGGTTGCCCAACTTATTGGTGCGAAGACCCAGGAAATCGCGCTGGTGGAGAATGCGACTGTCGCTTGGGACATGGCTTTCTATGCGCTGCCGTTCGCCAAGGGAGATCGAATTCTGACGGCGGAAGCCGAATACGCCGCCAACTATATCGCTTATCTGCAAGTCGCGAAAAAGGTTGGTGCGGTCGTTGAGACAATCCCCTCGACGAATAGTGGTGAGGTCGATGTTGGCGCTCTAGAGAATATGATCGACGAGCGGGTCAAGCTGATCTCCATCACCCATATCCCCACAAACGGCGGCCTCGTTAATCCGGCGGTGGAGATTGGGAGAATCGCTAAGCAACACGACATCACCTATTTGCTCGATGCATGTCAGACTGTCGGCCACATGCCAGTCGACGTCGACGAGATTGGCTGCGACATCCTATCGGCCACCGGGCGGAAGTATTTACGCGGACCTCGGGGCACCGGCTTCTTGTATGTTCGCGGCGGGCTTCTGGAAACTTTGGAGCCGCCGATGCTTGATATGTTCTCGGCCGAATGGGTGGCGCCGGATCGTTTCGAGGTGCGACCTGATGCGCGTCGGTTCGAGAATTGGGAGAACAATTATGCCGCCCGCCTGGGATTGGGTGTCGCCGTCAACTACGCGTTGAATTTGGGGATCGCGGCTATATGGGAACGTGTAAAGGTATTGGCGGGGACGTTGCGGGACGGCCTATCATCTATTCCCGGTGTCGAGGTGCGGGATATCGGTCGCGTTCAATGTGGGATCGTGACCTTCACCCTGGAGGACGTGGATGCGCTCGATATCAAAGCTGCGTTGGCTGCGCGACGGATCAATGTCAGCGTCTCCAACCCCTCCAGCACCTTGTTGGATGCGTCACGGCGCAACTTGCCGCCGGTCGTTCGTGCATCGGTGCATTATTACAATGACGACGCGGAGATCGCTCGACTCTTGGAAGCGATATCTGCATTATCTACAGAGAAGGGCTAGAACAGATGAGCAGCATTACCGGCGATTTTGTCGCCAAGCTGGCGGAGGTCTGGCACCGCTTCACATTGCCGGAAGCAGACCGGCAGACTTTGGCGGATATGTTGTCGCCGATGGACGATGCCGGCGAAGCGGTGGCGAAGCATCTTGAATTCGATATGGAGCCAGCCGACTACAACGATGCATTGGATGACCTCGCGCCAGAAGGGAAGCAGCCATGAGCGACGACATCGCCTTCCTCGACGCTTGCGATGCCGCAGACCGTATCAAGTCGAAAGACGTCACCGCCGTTGAAGTCACCGAGACTGCGATCCGCCGGGCGGAACGCCTGCAACCTACCCTGAACGCGTTCATCTCCCTGGAAGCGGATGTGGCCCTGGAGGCAGCGGCCGAAGTCGACGGCAGGATTGCGCGAGGCGAGA
>CAXAGK010000138.1:0-8600 GCA_963968305.1 uncultured Rickettsiales bacterium
TTGGAATTTACCGAAGCACCGCTGGCGGAAACGAATGATGGCGTTGGGCATGCCGTGGATGTCTCTGCCCGTGTGCACGTTCAATCGGAACTATCTTCCCATATTTCGGCGCATGGTGAAGTGTTGGAGAGCCTTGCGACGGCGATCGCGATTTTTGGACCGGATAACCTGAGAAATGCTTGAGCTGTTGCGAGAGCGTCGGGTGCTGCCGGAATATGTCGATTTTCCCGCCTTTAAACAGGAACAATATCGCCTATTCGTCTCGGTTCTGGAACGGCAAGAAGAATTGATGCATTTGCCGGATGGGCGCACTCTTCGGCGCGCCGGATCGCCGCATCCGTTTGGTGGCCTGCTCTTCTTCTTTGAAGACGTCACGGACCGATTAGCTCTCGAGCGCTCTTACAACGCCTTGATTGAGGTCCAGGGAGAGACCATCAATAATCTGCATGAAGGGGTGGCAGTCTTTGCGCAGGACGGACGCTTGCGTCTTTGGAACCCGACACTATCGAAGATGTGGACGCTGGAACGGGAGTTTCTGGAAGCAGAACCACACGTATCCGATATTATTGAAGCGACCCGAGAATTTTTTCTCGATACCGACGATTGGCGAGACCGCAAACGTCGTCTCGTCCTTCAAATTACCGAAGGATCTGCGTGCAACGGACGCCTCGATCGATTGGACAAAAGTGTTCTAGATTATGCCTGCGTCCCGTTGCCCGATGGCGGATGCTTGGTCAGTTATGTTGACGTCATTGATACAGTCCGCGTCCAGCGCGCGCTCGAGGAGCGGAATATCGCACTGGAGATGGCCGATCAGGTAAAGGCCGAGTTTATCGCGAATGTCAGCTTAGAATTACGGACACCACTCAACACCATTTCCGGGTTTACCGATGTGTTGAACGGCGAATTGTTCGGCACGCTGAATCCGAGACAGCGGGAGTATGTTTCCGGCATTGTCACAGCTTCGCGGCAATTGACCGAATTGATCGACGATATTCTCGATCTGGCGACGATTGAAGCGGGTTATATGGCACTCGATTTACAGTCGATCCGGATTGAACAAATTTTGGTAAACGTTCGCGACCGCGCAAAGGAAAAAATCGAAAGTGGACGCTTGACGCTGGAGATCGATTGTCCACCCGATGTCGGCACCGCACGCCTCGATGAAACGCGGATGACGAAGGCATTGTTCAATCTGCTTTGGAACTCGATCATGTTTCAATCCGATGAAGATGCGATCGTGTTGCAAGCGCGGCGTCGGGGAGATCAAATCGCAATTGAGATCGTCGATTCCGTCGGCATCGTTACCTCCAGCGAATTGGCCAATGTCTACGAGACGTTCGAACACGGCGACCCCTACGTGCGGAGAACTGGATCCGGCCTGGGCCTTGCGCTGACCCGGAGCTTGGTGGAATTACACAGCGGTAGTTTAGAGATACGGAACGACGCGGAACGTGGGACCCATGCGGTCGCCTATTTTCCAGTCGCCGGACCCGCGCCGATCGCCACGAAGGCTCGGGTGACGGAATGACTCGGGCTGAGAATCCTGATTCGACATCGAAGACATTCAACGTCGTGGCGAGGATGGAAACCGACACGGCTGCGCTCGGCGCGGCTTTGGCGCAACATGTGAAGAGAGGCGATATCATCGCATTGGAAGGTCCGCTCGGGTCCGGGAAAACAGTGTTCGCGCGCGGTTTTATCCAAGCGCTCTGCGGTGATAGCACTGTCGTACCGAGCCCCACATTCACTCTTGTGCAAATTTACGACGCACCGGAATTTCCCCTCTGGCATTGCGATCTCTACCGGCTGGAGGACGAAGAAGATGTGTTGGAAATCGGCTTGGAGGAAGCCTTCGCCGACGCGGTGACATTGATTGAGTGGGCGGATCGGTTGGGAAGATGGCTGCCGCACAGACGCCTGTCCGTCGCGTTTGCGGGAGAAGACCGGGACGAGTCGCGCCGAATCGTTTTGGACGGCGATTTGGATTGGCGCGAACGTCTCGAAGGATTGACGGCAAATGCTGCAACGTGAAGCGCGGATAGAAGGGTTTCTGACTGAAGTTGGATGGCAGGACGCCGCTTGCGCGCCATTGGCGGGCGATGCGTCGTTTCGGCGGTATGTTCGGCTCACCGGGGACAATGGCGCGCGCGCCATGTTGATGGACGCTCCGCCGCCGCAAGAAGACGTCCGGCCTTTCGTGACCATCGCAAACCGTTTGTTGTCGATGGGTCTCAGTGCGCCGCAAATTTTGGCCACGGATATTGATGTAGGACTATTGCTGCTCGAAGATTTTGGCGACGCGACATATACCCAGATACTTCGCAACGATGGCGATGAAGCAGCACTGTATCAGCTGGCCACGGAAACGCTGATTGAACTGCATCGCCGGTTTTTCGATCTGGGGGATATTCCCCCCTACGATGACACCCGGTTGCTCGATGAAGCCGTCTTGTTGGTGGATTGGTTTTTACCGGCGTTGCGAGGGTACGAAACACCAGATGGTTTGCGGAAAGAATATTTGGGTTTGTGGCGTGATGTCCTGGCGTCGGACTGCGGTGTGCCGGCAACTTTGGTGCTGCGCGATTACCATGTCGACAATCTCATGCACCTCTCCGACCGCCGCGGCGTATCCGCATGTGGCCTGCTCGATTTCCAGGACGCAGTGATCGGACCATCGAGTTACGATTTGGTCTCACTATTGGAGGACGCGCGGCGCGATGTTCCCGCACCCTTGGCAGCAAATTGCCTGGCGCAGTACCTAGCGGCATTCCCAGAGCTCGACCCGGATGCCTTTCGCACCTCCTACGCCATTCTCGGTGCCCAGCGCAGTGCGAAGATCGTCGGCATTTTCACACGTCTTGACCGGCGTGACGGCAAACCGGACTATTTAGAACATATTTCGCGCGTCTTTCGCTGGCTGTCGGGCGATTTGGAACATCCGGCACTGGCGAAATTAAAAGCATGGTTTGACCGGGAGATACCTCTAGTCGACCGAACCGCGCCACTCCAGCAAGGCTGAACGGGATGGTTGAACGCGCGATGGTGTTGGCGGCAGGGTTGGGTGTCCGGATGCGACCGCTGACTGATAGCCACCCGAAAGCATTGATCGAACTGCATGGGATTACATTGTTGGACCGGGCATTCGCGAAATGCCGTGCAGCGGGTGTCTCTTCGATTGTCGTCAATTCTCACTACAAGGCGGAGATGATTCATTCCCATGTCGCCGCTATGGGTGACGTTGTCCTCTCGCCGGAATACGACTTACTGGAAACCGGTGGCGGAGTTTGCAAAGCCCTGCCGCGGTTGGGATCTCAGCCGTTCTATGTCCTTAATTGCGACTCCGTCTGGAATGATAAATTTCCACCGGTGTTGGAGCGCCTGTCCGAGGCTTGGCGGGACAATAAAATGGATGGGTTGTTGCTGTTGCAGCCGACGGAGAATGCCGTCGGATATGATGGCGCCGGTGATTTTAGCATCGATGCGACCGGCCGGATGCGACGGCGTGCCGAGGGAGAGGCCGCACCTCTCGTCTTCATGGGTGTGCAGTTACTCCATCCGCGCCTCTTCGAAGGGTGTATCGTGGCCCGGTATTCCTTGAATCGCCTATACGACAGAGCGCTTACCGCTGGTCGGTTGTTCGGGTTGGTTCATGACGGGGATTGGTTTCACGTCGGCACACCAGAGGATCTCGCGGTGACGGAACGGTTGATGCGCGCTGACGGATCAAACGAATGACGCAGGTCGCTTCCGTTCGGACCATCTCTCCTGGTGTGTCGTTCGTCGATGAATTGGCGCGAGTCCTTTTGGCGGAAGCCGCTGGCGATCCGTTTCAACTCGCCGATACCCTCGTCCTATTGCCCAACCGGCGTAGTTGTCGGGCATTGCGCGAAGCCTTTCTGCGCGTCGGCGGCGGGCAGCCGATGCTGCTCCCGTCGATGCGGCCCATCGGCGATACGGACGAGGACGAACTCCTGGTTGCCGAAGCGCCGCTTGGCGGTGGCGAGGAAATCCCTCCGGCCATTCCGTCGATGCGCCGCCTATTACTGCTCGCGCGATTGATCCGCGATCATGCGCCACAGGGAGAACAAATCTCACTTGATCATGCAACGTATTTGGCGGGCGATCTTGCGCGGCTGTTGGATCAAGTCCAGACCGAAGGATTGAATTTCGACCGGCTCGAGGACCTTGTGCCGGAGCGTTATGCAACACACTGGCAGAAGACACTCGTGCTGCTTGGCATCGTGACAACGATTTGGCCCGAGACGCTGGCTGCCGAAGGATGCATCGATCCTGCGGATCGCCGAAACCGTCTGCTCGAAGCGCTGACCGACTTGTGGCGCAGGGAGCCACCGACAAGGCGCGTCGTCGCTGCGGGCTCCACGGGCAGCATCCCGGCCGTCGCCCGATTGCTGCATTGTGTCGCGGAACTACCCGGTGGCACCGTCGTCCTGCCGGGCTTCGACGGTAGCCTCGATGCCGAGACGGCGGCTGCTGCAGCGGACGATCAAACCCACCCGCAATACGGCATGTTACGGCTGGTGGTGCAGATGTCCCTCACACCCGGGGATGTTGCCGAATGGAATGAGATGTGTTCGTCGGGGTCCGCCGCGAACGCTCTCGGGCAGAGGCGTTTCCTCGTCAGCGAAGTCATGCGACCCGCGGCCACGACCGAAGCGTGGCGGGAACTACCCGCACTTCCGGAAGCAGCGTTCACGGGGCTTGAGCGGATCGATTGCCCGGGCGAGGCCGAGGAAGCGAAAGTTATCGCTCTCGCGCTCCGCCAAGCTTTGGAAGATAAGACGAAAACAGCGGCTCTCGTCACCCCGGACCGGAGCTTGGCCCGGCGTGTCGCGGCAGCGCTTCGGCGTTGGGATTTGGAGGTTGATGATTCCGCCGGTGTTCCATTGTCGCAAACGCCGCCCGGAATGTTAGCTCATCTAGTTGCCGAGATGGTACGAGAGCGTTTCCCGCCGGTCGCGACCTTGGCGGCGCTAAAACATCCCTTAGCCGCGTGTGGTCGGGCCCGCGACACCTTTCGCGAGGAAGTCCGCCAGTTGGAACGATGGGCGCTGCGCGGGCCCCGGCCGGAGCCAGGCATCGACGGTTTGGTGGGTGCATTGGATGAGAGGACACCATTGGAGTTGGCAAAAGCCGTCAACGGCATGCTCAATGATCTGGCGGCGGTTCTCGCTCCCTTCGCCGCGCTAATGGCCGCGCCGGAAGCTCCTTTGGTCGATATGCTGTCCGCCCATTTCACCGCCGTAGAGGCTTTGGTCGGCGATGGCGAGATCGACGGTGCCGAGCGCCTGTGGGCGGGCGAGAACGGTGAAGCGCTGGCGGAATTCATCGACGAGGCGACCGACGCGGCGCGGGTCATCGGATCCATCGCGCCGGCGGTCTATCCGGCGCTCCTATCCGCGTTGATGTCGGGGCGGGTGGTACGTCCGCGATATGGCCGTCATCCCCGATTGCATATCTGGGGGCCGCTTGAAGCCCGGTTGCAGAATGCAAATTTGGTTATTCTGGGCGGGTTGAACGAGGGCAATTGGCCACGCAATCCCGATCCCGACCCGTGGCTTAGCCGTCCCATGCAGGACGCATTCGGACTCCCGCTACCGGAACGCCGCGTCGGCTTATCGGCGCATGATTTCGCAATCGCTGTCTGTGCGCCGGAAGTCTTGCTGACCCGCGCCGAAAAAGCCGGCGGTTCGCCGACCGTACCATCGCGTTGGCTGGCTCGCCTGCATGCCGTTTTAATGGCGACGACACCGAAGGGCGCATTCGAGCCGTCCGAATATTGGCTGCAATGGGAGCGCGCATTGGACGTGCCGGCCGCGCCCCGGCGAATTAGTCCTCCTATGCCTCGCCCGCCTCTGGCGGCACGGCCGCGCCAATTGTCGGTGACGCGGATCGAAGCCTGGATGCGCGACCCGTATTCGATCTATGCCCGGCATATTTTGAAACTCGGTCCATTGGACCCGTTGGAAGCGGACCCGGCGGCGGCGGATCGCGGTACCGTCATCCATGAAACCCTCGATCGGTTCGTCCGCGATGTGCCCGGCGTTCTGCCGGACAATGCGGAAGATATCCTGGTGTCGATTGGACGCGATGTCTTCCGGAGTATCGCAAACCACCCTGTCGTCCATGCTTTTTGGTGGCCCCGTTTCGAGCGGGTCGCGCAGTGGTTTATCGAAGTTGAACGGCAGCGGCGCACCGGTATTACGGAGACACAAACCGAAGTTCGCGGCGAACTTGTGATCGGTACTGGAGACAATGCTTTTAGGCTGACCGCGATCGCTGACCGCATCGACCACCTGGCAGGTGGTGGCTATGCGATCTTGGACTATAAGACCGGCACACCGCCCGCGACGACCGACCTGATGAGTGGATTTGCACCGCAGCTGCCGCTTGAAGCCGCGATTGCAATTGCGGGCGGATTTCCGCCCTTACCCGCCGATAGTGTTTCGAGCCTGGCGTTTTGGCGATTGTCGGGTGGTGCACCGCCCGGTGAGATTAAGGAGGTGAAGGGCGATCTCGCGGAAATCGCGGCGGATGCTCATGCCGGATTGGTGGCGTTGATCGCCGCATTCGACAACCCGGAGACACCTTATGCCTCCGTCCCCAACGCGACCAAGGCACCTCGCTTCAACGACTATACCCATCTGGCTCGTGTCGCGGAATGGGCCGACTTGCCGGACGACGAAGCTCCATGAACGATACGTCCCCAACAGATCCGAATGTGGCGCAACGGCAAGCGGCTGATCCAAACACCAGTGTCTGGGTCTCCGCCTCTGCTGGAAGCGGCAAGACCAAGGTTCTGACCGATCGCGTTCTGGCCTTGCTGCTCAACGGTACCGCACCCCACCGGATTCTCTGCCTCACCTTTACCAAGGCGGCAGCGGCGGAGATGTCGAATCGGGTGCGCCGTGAGTTGGCCTATTGGACGGTCGACAGCGATGCCGATCTCGCCGACCGTCTGACCCGCTTGCTTGGCAGGTCGCCCGACGTCGCGATGCTGACGGCTGCGCGACAGCTATTTGCCCGCGTTCTGGATGCGCCTGGCGGGTTAAAAATACAGACGATCCACAGTTTTTGTGAATCGCTTTTGGCGCGCTTCCCGTTGGAATCCGGTGTCACGCCACAGACGCAAGTCATGGATGAGCGGCGGGCGGCGGAGCTGATGCGGACGGCCCGCGATGCGGTATTGGTCGCCGCGCGGGGTATCCCCGTCCTCGCGGAGGCGCTTAGCGAAGTGACGTCGCATATCCAGGAAGAACAGTTCACTCTTCTGATGGGCGCGATTGCCCGGGATCGCGGGCGATTCTCCGAATTATTGAGTAATGCGGGTGGATTGGCCGGGGCCGAACAAATGGTGTTCGCGAAGATAGGGGCTTCCAGCGACCTTACGGTTGATGACGTCATAGGCGCGGCCTGCAGGGACGCGGAACTCGACCTGGATGGTTTGCGCAAAGCGGCGAAGGCGCTCCTCGACGGGACGGGAAAGACCGACAAATCCAGTGGGCAAGCATTGGCCGATTGGCTGGCAGCATCACAAGCGCAACGCATCGCGACTTTCGATACTTATTTAGACGTTTATCTGCGCAAGGCGGATCGATTGCCACGGTCCCGGTTGGCGACCAAAAGTGTCCTGAACGCGATGCCGGAGGCCGATGATATTCTGCGCGACGAGGCCGAGCGGCTGCTGCAGTGTTGCGAGACCATTCGCGATATCGTGACGGCCCGAAGTACCGCCGCCTTGTTGCGCCTTGGCGCGGCGATGCTCCACGAATACGACGTGGCCAAATCTTCCGAAATGCGGCTCGACTACGACGATTTGATATATCGCGCCCGCAATCTGTTGGCGGGTGAGGATATGACGCCGTGGGTCTTGTTCAAACTCGACGGCGGTCTCGATCATATTCTGATCGACGAATCGCAAGACACGAACCGCGAGCAATGGGAGATCGTCAGAGCTCTCGCGGAGGAATTCTTTTCCGGCGAAGGTGCCCGCGAAGACATGACGCGAACGATATTCTCGGTGGGTGACAACAAACAATCGATTTTCAGCTTTCAGCGTGCGGATCCGTCCATCGGCGAGGGTATGCGAGCGCATTTCGCCGCGCGGGCGGATGCGGCGGGGCAGACCTGGCGTAGTATTCAGCTCGACACGTCTTTCCGGTCGACAGAAGCGGTTCTCGCGGTGGTCGATGCGGTGTTCGAAGGGACGGACGCGCGAAGCGGGGTGGTGCCGGCGGATACGCAACTGCGCCACAATGTACACCGCACCGGTGCTGAAGGCCGGGTCGAGCTCTGGCCCTTGGCGGAGCCAGCCGAAGCAGAAGAGGTGACACCTTGGACACCGCCTCTGGCGCGGCAACGAACGGACGATCCGGAAAGCCGCCTCGCCGGTGTAATTGCGAAGCAAATCAAAGCCTGGATTGGACGAGAGACGCTGGCCGCTACCGGACAACCGATTTGTGCCGGTGATATCATGATCTTGGTACGCCGCCGCCGCCGCATCGCCGATCGTTTGGTGCGTGCATTGAAGGAGATCGGCGTGCCGGTCGCGGGTGTCGACCGTCTCGTTCTCACCGAGC
>CAXAGK010000139.1:0-8587 GCA_963968305.1 uncultured Rickettsiales bacterium
CCGCCGGCGGTCAGACCCGCGACATGGATGTGATCGCCGATCACGAGACAGTTCGACCAAGTGCCTTCCGGCGGCTCGTTGACGTGCGGGCTGAAGATGCGTTGTTTTTTCATGGGATTCCTCCTTGTTGGGATCACGATATCATGATGCGACGCGGACGTGACAGATATAGGTCGGTGCCGTCTAATATCGCCGGGGGTATAAATGCGGACATTATTTCGATATTTTTAGCCATGTCTATCGCGGTCTGGAGTTTTGCCACCGCGGCAAAGGATGTCGCGGTGGACCTGGAACTCGTCCTCGCGGTCGATGTCTCCGGCAGTATCGACGAGGCCGAAGCCCGACTGCAGCGCGAAGGTTATGTGAACGCGATTCTCCACCCAGAGGTCGTGGCGGTGGTGAAGGGTGGCATGCTGCGCCGGGTCGCCGTTACCTATGTTGAATGGGCGGGTCTCTATCAGAACACCGTGGTCAACGGGCACCTGATCGAAGACGAGCGCTCGGCCGCTGCCTTTGCCCAAAAATTAATCGAAGCACCGATCTTCACCGCTATTCGGGAAGAATGGGTATTCCGGTGTTTGCCAGGTGATCGATCTTTCCGGGGATGGCCCGAACAACGAAGGCGAGATGATGCCGACGGCCCGGGACCGAGCCGTCGAGGCGGGAGTCACGGTGAATGGCTTACCGGTCATAAATGACCGGCCGAGCCCGTATGGCTTCCCGGCGTATAAAGACTTGGATCTCTATTACATCGCCTGCGTTATCGGTGGACCCGGCGCTTTTATCGTGGTTGCTGACACGCGTCAGGGTTTCGCCCGCGCAATCCGCAAGAAGCTGATCCTGGACATCGCAAATCGAACTCCGGATCCGCGCGAAATTCTCGAACGCCCACGCCTACGGAATGCAGCGGACGGCCGAGTGGCGCCCACTTGCGATAGTGGGGAGAAACGTAAGGAACTGTATTGGAATATAGTGGACGACTACTGAAGAGAAGGTTTCTCGTTCAGTAAGGGTAGAGCACCACACAGACAAAGACCTCATGCTGAGCCTGTCGAAGGATGAGAGTGGAACCTTGATCGCCCGCCGACGGACTTCTCATTTTTCAGTATTATTTTGAGTAAAAATTAATATTAATAATATTAATTTAAAAAATATAAGTATTGATAAATATAAACTTCATATTCTAAAGTAAAATTTATGTGATGTTCGCAATTTGGAAAGTATCGTCATTTGGCATCTACGATTTGAAGATATCGCCATAGCTGAGTTTCACCCCATCTCCCGCCAATCGCGGTAGCGGTAGAGCGATAGCGTGAAGGGACGTGCAGTGGCGCGGAGGAAGCCATGCAGGGGGAGTGGCTCGATTTCGGTGAGCGGGAAGGCGAGGTCGTTTTCGCTGACACCTTGCACCGCTTTCGCCAGCTCACCTCCAAGAGCCACGGAGAGGGCGACGCCCCGGCCGTTGCATCCAATCCAGGTCCAGCCATTGGGCCCGAGCTTGTGGAAATGCGGTGTGTGATCCCGGGTGGCACCGACATAGCCGGTCCATGAATATTCGATTTCAGGTTCGATGAATTGCGGGAAGATGCGCCGCAAGCGCTTCGCGATGCGGGCGCGGATGCGGCTGTGGCCGTTGAACGGCATGGCTAATGCCCCGCCGGTGATCAGCCGGTTGCGGGCGTCATAGCGGAAGAAGTGCAGGTCGCCATGGGTGTCCGAAATCGCTTGGCGGTCGGGCACCACGGTGCTGCGGACATTGTCGCTGAGTGGAGCGGTTGCCAACTGCCATGAGGTGACTGGCATGACACTGCGCGCGAGCCTTGGTGCCAGCGCGGGCGCGGCCTCTCCCGTATAAGCGTTGGTGGCGACGACCAAGGCGCGGGATCGGATGCTGCCTTCTGGGATGGTCACCCGCCAGCCGTCTCCCTCCTCGGTATAACTCATGGCAGGAGAGTGTTCGTATATGGTCGCGCCGTTTTCGGTGGCGGCGCGGGCCAGCTCTCGTGTCAGGGCCAAGGGGTTTACATGACCGCCGGTTTTATTGCCGAAACCGCCAAAGAAGAAGTTGGTGCCGATACGGATCTCCAGACCGGCTTTATCCAAGAGCTCAACATCTGCCCCGTGCTTTTCCCATTGGCGGTAACGTTTCTCGGAAATCGCCTTGAACCGGCCCGGGCTGTGCGCTGGCTGTATCCAGCCGGATTGCTCGGCCTCGCATTCAAGAGCGTGTTCGCGCACCAAATCAAAGAGATAGGCTGCTGAGCCGCCGATTAGATTTATGAAACGCTCGCCCGCCTCGCCGAACTTGCCCGTAAGATAGTCGGGGTCGGCACGGGTCAGTACCGGGATCACCTGCCCATTGTTCCGACCTGACGCGCCAAAGCCGACATCTTCGGCGTCCAGAACGGTGACGGATTTCCCGGCCTTCGCCAGATGCAGTGCCGTTGAGAGCCCGGTGAAGCCGGCACCGATGATCGTGACGTCGGTCTCAACGTTGCCCGTGAGGGTTTCGAATTTTGCGGTGGGCGGCGTGAAGGCTCGCCAAAGGGAGGTTTGAGTTGTCATGGTAAGTATCTTTTTAGGGCCGTCATTCCGTAAACGGGGTCATTTAGGATAATGCATTTCAATCAAGGCATTTGCCAATGTTGTGCCGCCGTCGTGGTTCGACAGGCTCACAATGACTGAACGGGCGAATCCCGAAACGTTCCAAACGCGTCATCCTGAGCTTGTCGAAGGATGGGCCTTGCGACGGTCTAACTATGCTTTCCCAAGAACCCCATATAGGCGTCGTTGAACGCGTCTTTTTGTTCCACGTTGGAGAAGTGCAATGCATTCGGGATCACCACCAACTCCGAGCGTGCAATCTTCTCGTGCATCACTTCATGCGCCGCGACCGGCGTGCCGGGGTCGTCCTCGCCGACGATCATCTGTGTCGGTACGGTAATGGCGGAAATCCGGTCGGTGAGGTCGAGGCCTTGAATGGCGCGGCAACATCCGCTGAAGCCGGATACCTTGGTGTTGCGGATCATATCCCGAACCTTGTCGCACTCTTCCGGTTCGTTCTCCATGTATTCAGCGGAAAACCAACGCTCCATCGTGCCCTCGAGCAGTGCTTCCATGCCGTCCGACTGCGCGGTGGCGATCCGTTCGTCCCAGGCGCCCCGCAATTCCGGCGGCACACGGCTGGACGTATCGCAGAGCGAGAGCGAAAGGAACCGGCTTTGATCCTTGAGGGCGGCGGTCTGCCCGATCATGCCGCCCATCGACAGGCCGATGTAATGCGCCTGGTCAATCTCGAGCGCGTCCATCAGACCGAACAGATCATCGGCGAGCATTTCAAGCGAATAGTCCATCGCCGGCGCGTCCGACTCGCCATGCCCGCGCATGTCGTAGCGGATAATGCGGCAGTCCTTTAGCACATCCATCTGCGGGTCCCACATGGCGTGGGTCGCGGCAAGTGAATGGCTCATGACAACCACGGGGCCGTGGGAATCCCCAGAAGCCTCGTAATTCAATTGTATTCCGTTGGTGTTAACCTTCATATTGACCCTCCTCAGATCAATTCACGGCGAACTCTTGCAGAGCCGCCGCGTCGGGTTCGACGCCCAACCCAGCCCCTCCCGGCAAGGTTAAGAAGCCATTCTCTATCGGCGGGAGTCCTCCGGTCAACCGTTTCCGGATGGGATTGCCGTTGGCATCGATCTCCAAAACACCGTCACCGCCCGCCGCCGCCAGGCAATGAGCCGCCGACATAACTCCGATCGGCCCCGCTAGAAAATGCGGGCAATAGGTCTGTCCGGCCGCGACGATGCGCCGGGCAAGCGGCAATGTCTTGGTGAAACCGCCCCATTTGCACATGTCTGGCTGCACGACATCGAACACCTCCGCGGCGATATGCTCGTCGAATTGGGCATCACCGAGTAAGTTTTCGCCGGCGGCAACCGGACTGCCACCGAGGGCAGCAATCCGTCTCCATTCGTCGAGAGGCCGGTCTGCGGGCAGTGGCTCCTCGATCCAGCCTAGATTGAACTCGGAATAGACGGCCCAATTCTGGCACGCCGTCTCGACATCCCAGCCTTGATTGACATCGGTCATCAAGGCTCGTTCGCCAATCATCTCCCGCACCTTGGTTAAAGCCGCGAAATCGACCTCTTTCCCAAAGCCGATCTTGATCTTGAAGGCGTTGTAACCTTCGTCGAGTTTGCGTTCCACGATCCCTTCAAAACCCTTGGGGTTGAGGCCGCTCGCATATGTTGGCACTCTGTCGCACTTTCCGCCCAGCAGCTGCCAAAGTGGCTTGCCCGCTCGCCGTGCGGCCAAATCCCACAACGCGATATCGACCCCGGCGATGGCTTGGGCGAAGGAACCCGGTTCGCCCGATTGCAACGTCATGATATGGGTGCGACGTGTCATCGCCTCGAAGGCGTGCGCCGGTGATTCCCATTCTTCCGACAACGCGATCGGAGCGATATAGTCCCGAACCAAATGCGCACGGTTTTCCGCCCCATGCATTGGGAAGTTGCCGAAAATCTCGCCCCATCCGACCGCCCCATCCTTATCTGCGGCCTTCACCAAGAGAACCGCGCGTTCGGGTATGGTGCCGAAGGAAGTGATGATCGGTGTGTCGATCTTCGCCCGCAGGAGGATAGGCTCCACCTTGGCGAGTGAGAGAGGCGGGGTCGCTGGAAGTTCAGTCATATGCTAGAGCACCTTTCCGGGATTCATCGTGCCGTTCGGGTCGATGACGTCTTTTACTTTCCGCATCAGGTCGAATTCGACATCCGATTTATAGCGCGCCAATTCACCCCGTTTGAGCTTTCCGATTCCGTGCTCGGCGCTAAAACTTCCGTCCAACTTAACCGCAAGGTCATGAACGGAGACTTCCAAGTCATGGGCCTTCGCCATCATTTCAGCCCCGTCGGTTTCAGGCGGGCAGCTGAGATTGAAGTGAATATTCCCGTCACCCATATGGCCAAAGGGAATGACACAGATGCCGGGGATCATCGTGGTCGCGAGGGTGGTCGCGCGGTCCAAAAACTCGGGCACGTTGGTCAACGGCACGGAGATGTCGTGTTTCAGCCCGGGCCCCGCGAGTTTCTGGGCTTCGGGAATGGCCTCCCGCAGCCGCCACAACGCTGCCGCCTGTTGACCGCTGCTGGCGATGACCGCATTCGCGACCTGTTGCGCCTCGAAGGCTTCCCCAAGGGCTTCCTCGACCGTCTCTCCTAGACCTGAATCGAGACGTCCGGCGCTGCACTCGATCAAAGCGTAATGCTCGTAGGCCTCGTCGAAGGGATCGATGGATTCTTCAATATGGGCCAATACAAGATCGATGCATCGGCGGTGCACATACTCAAACGACGCGACACCGTCGCTGGTGGCGGAACGCATGCGCGAGAGGAGCTTCAGAGCGGCATGGGCGTCCGGCAATGCGACGAAACTGGTCACCACGTCTTGCGGGCGGGGGAAGAGTTTCAACACGACGGCGGTCACGATGCCAAGCGTGCCTTCCGCGCCGAGAAAGAGGTGCTTCAAATCATATCCGGTATTGTCCTTGCGCAGCCGCCGCAACCCGTTCCAGATCTCCCCGTCCGGCAGGACGACTTCGAGGCCGAGCACCAGGTCGCGGGTATTACCGTAGCGCAAAACCGCGACACCGCCCGCGTTGGTCGAGAGGTTTCCGCCGATCTGACAGCTGCCTTCTGCTCCCAGACTCAAGGGGAAGAGGCGGTCGGCTTCCTCGGCTGCACCTTGGATTGCGGTGAGGATGCATCCAGCCTCTGCCGTCAATGTGTAGTTGAGCGCATCGATGTGGCGGACTTTATTCATCCGCGCGAGCGAGATGATTATCTGCTGCCCGCTCTCGTCGGGAGTGGCCCCGCCGCAGTAACCGGTATTGCCACCTTGCGGGGTGATCGGGATGCGAGCCTCCGCGCAAATCCGGACGACGGTGGAGATTTCCGCTGTCGTAGCGGGGCGCAAAACCAAGGGTGTCTTGCCATGATAGAGTTCGCGCGCGTCGACCGTATAAGATACCGTGTCACTCGGGTTGTCCAAATACCCGGTCGGTCCGACCGCGTCCTTGAGGCGTTGCAAAATGTGGTCTGAAATTTTGGGCATATCGATCACCAATACTGCATTGCGTTTTTGAACAACTGGGTGAGTTCCGGCTCGGCGACACTCTTTGGGGACATGACGAGCAGGCGTTGTTGTGGCAAAGTTCCTTTGACAAGATTTGGAATGTCTTCCTCGCTATAACCGACACCACCGATGCCGTTCGGCAAGCCGGTTTCCTTCATCATCGCGATGATTCGATCCGCCAGGAGGTCACCACCATCGGCGACATCTGCGCCGGAGACATTGGCGCCCATGGCTTCAGCCGCCGTGAAGTGGCGCTCCGGGCATGCCGGGCCGGTGAAACGGAAAGCAGCGGGCGCGTTGACGATGACGGAAGTGCCGTGCGGCACCATCGGGTGGTTCGATTTCCAGCCTTGGGGATAGTAATCCCTCACCAATCCGGCGACAGCATAGGCCATCGCATGCGGGATATGAACGCCTGAATTACCGAAACCGATCCCAGCGAGCATGCCGGAGAACATGAGCTTCTCGCGGAATACCGATGCGCCCGGTTGTTTGACCGCATCTACCAGATTAGCGCCGATCAACCGGATCGCCTCCATGGTGGCGAGGTCGCTATAGGGATTGGCGCCCTGGTAGACCGGCCGTCCTGTCGGATCGTCGGGTTTGGCGCGACTGGTATAGGGGATGGCTGTGTAGGATTCGCAGGCATGGGTGAAAACGTCGAAGCCGTTCGCGGCCAGCACTTCCCCTGGTATGGTCGCGAGCGTATCGGGATCGAGGACGCCCAGGCTCGGCCGTAAATAAGCGTTCGAAATGCCGGTCTTCACTTCCATCTCCAGCAGATCGAAAATGGCAACGGCGGTGCATTCGCTGGCGGTGCCGAAAGTGGTAGGGCATGCGATATGCGGCTTTAGCGGGCCGGGGACAGGGACGGCGTTTCCGATCGGGGCATTGACGTAGTCGAGGAAGTTCTCCGGCGGGTGCGAGGTATAGAGATCGGCGGCTTTGGCCGTGTCCATGCTGGAGCCACCGCCGACAGAGAAGAAACCATCGAAATTGCCTTCCTTGGCGAATTGAATACCTGCCTTGAAGGATTTGTCGGTCGGCTCTACTTCGACCTCGTCGAATATCACGACGTCAACGCCTGCGTTGGATAGCGCGGCCTTTACGGTTGTGACTGGCTCCAGACCAGCGACCTTCTTATCCGTATAGAGTGCCACACGGGACATACCGTGGGCTTTCGCGTCGTGTCCGACTTCGCGCAGCGACCCGGGTCCGAACTTGATCTTCGGCGGTGTCACCGTAAAGGCGGATTCGCGGCCCTCGCCATGCGTATAATAGGGTGAAAGTGTCATGCTGGAGGTCGCTCCCTGTCCCAGATTGCCGCAATCGTGTATCTAACGCGGCGCGACTTTATAGAACGCGGGCGGTTTCGTCAGCCCGTAGTGCGTGAATTCGAGAGGAGGATGCTGAAATGATTGTTGTCGGGCTGGATGAGACGCGTGAGCGTCTGAAATGGAAACCGTTGGTCGAGGCAATTCGCGACGCTTTCAAGGGCGGTGTCGAATCCCCGGCCAAGCATCAGCATTACATAGATGTGCCCGGCGAACCTGAAGGCAAGATCATGATGATGCCGGCTTGGCGGGCCGGTGAGTACGTTTGCGTAAAGCTGGTCAATATGTTTCCCGGAAACGCTTTGCGAGGCATGCCGGCGGTGAACGGCATCGTGATTTTGTTCGACGGCAAGACCGGCGAGGCGCTGGCGCAAGTCGATGGTGGCGAGGTGACGGCGCGTCGGACCGCGGCGGCATCGGCGGTAGCGGCGGATTATCTCGCGCGGGAAGATGCCAAGACGCATCTTGTGGTCGGAACCGGCCGAGTCGCCTGGAACCTGATTTTCGCCCATCGCGCAGTCCGTCCCTTGGAAATGACGTATGTGTGGGGCCGCGATCATGCGAAAGCCCGGCGGCTTGCGGCGGCGGCCGGAGATCTGGGCCTGCAAGCCGAAGCGGTGGAAGATATCGAGGCAACGGCACGTGGCGTCGATGTCATCTCTGGCGCCACATTTTCGCCGGACCCCTTGGTGCTGGGTGAGTGGCTACGTGACGGGACGCATCTGGACCTCGTTGGTGGGTATCGGCCCGAAGTGCGCGAGACCGACGATACGTCCATCCGTCGGGCAAATGTCTTTTGCGACACACTGACCGGTGCGCCGAAAGCCGCCGGCGATCTGACGCAACCGTTGGCTTCTGGCGTATTGAATTTCGATGATTTGGTCGATCTGTACGCACTCGTACAAGGACGGCATCCGGGGCGTACCTCGGCGGATGAAATAACCATGTTCAAATCAGTCGGCGCGTCGCTCGAGGATTTCGCCGCTGCCGTCCTCGTCTATGAACAGGTAAAACGAGAACGCGGATAGGTTGCCGCTAAAACCTCGATCTTTTGCCGGACGTATAGTCAGTAGAGAAATGTGTCGTGATTAGTCGTCATAGGCGGTGAGCGT
>CAXAGK010000140.1:0-8571 GCA_963968305.1 uncultured Rickettsiales bacterium
CTGCGCTCCGTATGGGTGATCGCCGGGGTGAGCGAGCCAATGACCCGCTGGCCGGTATGTTTCTGAATGCTCTCGATCACATCCTCGATATAGGCGCGCTCCTGCGCCTCGTTCATGCCATAGAGGTAGCGGGTGTTGTAAATTCCGTGGCTGAAGAATTCCCAATCCCGTTCCTTGCACGCTTCGATGACTTCCGGGTGGTGGTCGAGTGTCGCGACATTGAGGGAGGCGCTACCCCGCACACCGTATTGGTCCATCGCTTCCAGCATACGCCAAAAGCCGGCCCGATTGCCGTAATCCCGGTGCGAATAATGGATGACATCCGGCAAGGGCCGTGGCATCGCGCGGCGGTGCGGGTTGAGTGGCGGATCGAACTCGTAATTTTCGATATTCGGCGCCACCCAGAAGGCAATCTTCTTACCCTCGGGCCAGGTCAATTTCGGCCGGTCGGTATAAGGCCAATAATCGTAATGTCCGGGATCGCTTTTCATGGTGGTTAGAACTTGAAGCTGCGCCGAACGAACTCCACAAAGCTGCCCCGTTCCAGGTGCGATACCTGCCGCGACTTATCGTCGGACCAGCCGTAGAGTTCCTTCTCCCCGTATTTCTCGACCTCGCGCTGGCGGTTCATCGGATTGCGCTCGGCACGGCGCGCATCGTAGCCGTCGATCTCCGCCTCGAAATTACTGTCGTCGTAACGGTCCCTGTGAACCATCACGCGGGGCGGCAAACGCAAGCTGACCCAGGGTTCCCAATCAGGATAGCCGACGCAGAGTCCGGCGACCGGGAAGACATGGTCGGGTAGTTCCAACATTTCGGCGATTTTCGCGACAGGCTCACGCACCGCACTGATCGGACAAGTGACGAGCCCTTCCGCTTCCGCGGCTCGGATAAAGGCCGACATCGCTAAGGCCGCGTCTACCGTCGGATTGAAAAACGTGTCCAGCTCCTCATGCGCGAGTTCCGTGCCGCGCAACTCGCAGACTTTGCGGATACGTCGCCCATCGCCGCAGAAGACGAGGAACACCGGCGCTTGCGCGATCCACGCCATCGACGGAATCAACTCCGCGACCCGGTCCTTCTTCGCCTGATCGTCGACGTGGAGCACCGCGTATTGCATGAGGTCCGACTTGGTCGGAATTGAGAGCGCCGCCGCGAACAGCAGCTGCAAAAGCTCATCGTCAACCGGCTTATCGGCCCAGCGCCGATGCGAGCAATGCGCCAATTGCCGCGCCAACTCGCCCTCCGCCGGGCGGTCCTTGCCAAGCTCGGTTTTCTCGCCGTAGCGCGCTTCGTAGAGATCGGCCAGGGTTTCGGTCATGTGATTGTCCTTCTTCCGTTGTGCCTGAACTAAAGCTCAGGCACTAATTCCGGATTCACGCGATGCGTGCTCCGGAACGAATGAGTGGAATTGTAGCCTGAGATTGCGTTAGTGACCGGAAGCTCATTTAGGAAGCCATCCGCTCCAAGAACGCGCCCATCTCCGCATCGAAAAGTTCCGGATTGTCGATGTTAACCGCGTGCCCCGCGTTCGGCACCACGACCTTTTGGCTACCGTCGATCTTGGCTTCCATATAGTCGCTCGCACCGATGAACGGCGTATCGTCGGCGCCCACCAACACCAATGTTGGCTTGGCGATGTCCGGGAGCGAGAAGATCACTTCCGAATTGTCGTGCGCCAGCATGCCGCGCGCCGCGTGGGCCAATCCGCTGGCGTCACGATGTTTTGCCAACAGCACTTCAAGGCGGTCCCCGAACACGGAAAGGCCTTCACTCTCCAAACGCTCTGCCCGCCGTTCAGCGGTCTCGTTCCATTTCAGCCGCGCTTCGTCTTTCTTGAAGCCGGGGCCACAACCGAACAACATCAAAGCTTCGCAACGCGCCGCGTGGACTCGATGAAAGGCGAGCGTCGAATAACCGCCGAGCGAATGTCCGCCGATGATCGCGCTCTCCAGACCGCATTCGTCCAGCACCACTGCCATATCAGCGACCGTGTGTTGCTTCGAGTAGAGCCCGGGGTCGTCCGGGTAATCGCTCTCCCCATGTCCACGCATATCCCAGACGATGATGCGGTAGCGGTCCTTAAATGCCTCGATCTGGCCCAGCCACATCTGGCTGGTGGCGCTGTAGCCGTGGGAGAGCAGAATTGCCGGCCCCTCGCCGTGATCCTCATAATAAAGCCGCACGCCATCGCGTGTCAGATACGCCATCCCTACCCCTTCACTTCGTAGCCGAATTCTTCCGCCGACACCGTCAACCAATGCCACATATTCGCCGAGTAACTGCGCGGCACATACAGTTCGAAGGCTTCCGGGCCGACCCGATGCAGCAATACGCCCGCATGTTCGACCATGGTGTGGGCGATGGCCTGTACGGGAAACGCGTCGGTGTGCAGATCGACCGCGATACCTTTTACCAGGACACTTCGGGCTGCCTCTCCCTTGAGGCGCAAGATCGTCCGGCTGTCCGAGAGGTCGAGTAGCATCGCGTCCTCATCCGTCGCGACACCATCGAAGCGCTTCATTAAAGCCGGGTCGTCGGTGGTAAACCACAGCCGCTCCGCTCCCGTCCAGATTGCGGTCACCGTATCGGCGACACTGGCGATACCGAACGCTCTCGGAACTGTGCCGCCCGCCGCGATCGCGAGGTGCTTTGAGACGGTCTCGAACGTGTCGGGCCACCCTGCTACCTGGACGATGGAACGGCCCCGCACTTCCGAGAGTGTGACGCTGGGACAGTCGCCCGCGCCAAAGCGGCCTGGTTTGATATGACTGGCGAGCTGGGAGCGGGCTTCAAGCATGCATATCACTCCCGTCATTCTCGCGAAGGCGGGAATCCATTCGGCAAGTCCAGTCAATCTGGATTCCCGCCTTCGCGGGAATGACAATGGAATTAAACCTATCCACGCAACTTCTCCCCGTCTGGGTCGACAAAATGCGGGGAGACAACTTCAACTTCGATGTTCTCACCCTTCACCGTGCGGCAAGCGAACATGCGCGTGCCCTGCCGCGCGGTGCCGTTGGAGACCAAGGCCAACCCGATGTAATGCCCTAGCTCCGGGCTATAAGAGACCGACGTGATGTGACCCAACACGCCCGCCGCCGACGGATCTATCGTCAATTCGTCGAACGATCCCACATCGCGCACTGGCCGATCGTGTAGATAAAACGGCGTCTCACGGATCAAAGCACCCGACCTCAAATTGAGGGATCGGTCGACCGGAATGAGGCCGACCAAACGGTCGCGTGTCTCTTCCAGCAAGGCCGGTCGGTGCATCAGCACGCTACCGACATAATGCTTCTTCTTGCTCGCCATGCGGCCAAGCCCGAGGTCTTCCATGCTCGTCTTACCGTCCAACTCCGGCCCCGCGACATGGCCCTTCTCGATACGGAGTGCGGCCATCGCCTCGGTCCCATAGGGCACAGCATCGAAGGATTTCCCCGCGTCCCAGACCCGCTCCCAAAGCGCGTGGCCGTAGTCGGAAGTAGTGTATAATTCGTACGCGAGTTCACCTGAAAAACTGATGCGGAAGACGCGCACCGGAGCACCGTCAAGCGTACCTTCGCGCACCCCCATGAAGGGCAGCGCCTCGTCCGACATGTCGATGTCTGTACCGAGCGCGGCCAACAGCTCGCGGCTTTTCGGCCCGGCGACAGCGATGCCTGTCCATTGATCGCTGACCGAGGTGAGATGCACCCGCAACTCCGGCCATGCGGTCTGCAGCAGCATTTCCATATGCGCCATGACAGGTCCCGCGTTCGCGGTCGTCGTGGTCATGAAATAGTGGTTCTCGGTAATGCGCGATGTGGTGCCGTCATCAAAGACCATGCCATCGTCACGCATCATGATGCCGTAGCGCGCTCGGCCCACCTTCAAGCTCGAGAACATATTGGCGTAGACCCGGTCGAGGAATTCTCCCGCGTCCGGCCCCTGCACATCGATCTTGCCGAGACTGGTGACATCGACAATGCCGACCTGATCGCGCACCTCTTTCGCCTCTCGGCGATAAGCCGCGTGAATGTCCTCGCCGTCCCTTGGGTAATAGCGAGGCCGCATCCAGAGGCCCGCTTCGACCATCACCGCGCCATGTTCCTCGTGCCAATCGTGGATGGGCGAGAAACGCTCCGGCACGAAATTGCGACCAACCTCGCCGGCCGCAACCGCGCCCAAGGCCGTCGGCGAATAGGGTGGACGGAAGGTGGTCGTACCGACCTCGGGAATGGAAAGCCCGCGCGCCTCAGCCATCAACGCGAGGCCCGCTATATTCGCCGTCTTGCCCTGATCCGTCGCCATGCCAAGCATGGTGTAACGTTTTAGATGCTCGACCGAAATATAACCTTCGCGGTGGGCCAGTTCGATATCCTTGGTCGAGACGTCGTGCTGAAAATCGATGAACGCCTTACCCATACCGCCTTCCGGCTGGGGTACCTTCCAGAGCGCCCTGCTTGGCACTTCGTCCGCCCAGTCGCCGGCACATCCGCCGACCGCTTCCTGGTTCAGACCCAACAAGTTGCCAGGCATAAAGGCCTGTTTGGCGTCGTCATACGTGGGTCGTCCGCCCTTATGACTCATCAAGTGGACGACCGGCGACCACCCGCCGGAGATCGCCAAGAGGTCGCAGGAGATGCGCCGCTTCGGCTCCGAGAGCGCCTTCCCATCCGATGATAATGCGGCGATCTCAACGGCGCGCAGGTTTTGCCAACCCTTCGCCCGTTGCACCACCATCCCCGACATAATTTCGATACCGGCGGCGCGAACCTCCGCCGCAAGCGTCGCAGGAACTTCGCCGCGCGCATCAACCAAAGCGGTCACGTTCACACCGGACGATTCTAGGTCGATGGCCGCTTGATAGGCGCTGTCGTTATTGGTGAAGACGACCGCGTTTCGGCCCGGCAACACGCCGAACCGCTTCGCATAGCCTTGCGCCGCCGAGGCCAGCATGATGCCCGGCAAATCGTTGTTGCGAAACACCAGTGGGCGCTCCAGCGCACCGGTCGCGAAGATGACGCGTTTGGCACGCACGACCCAGGATCGTTGGCGCGGCTGTCCTTCGGGCGGCACCGGCAAATGATCCGCCACCCGCTCGACCAGCGCGAACGAATTGCCGTCGTACTGACCGAAGGCCGTCGTCCGGGTCATCACCGTGACGTTGTCCATTCCCGCCAGCGCATCGACATTGGGTGTCGCCTGTCCGGTATTGGCGGCACTGCCGCCGAGCCACGCCATTTGTTCCACCAGCAAGACACGATCGCCCTTCTCGCCCGCCGCGCGCGCCGCCGCGAGACCGGCGGGGCCGGAGCCGACGACCAACACATCACAGAAAGCGTGGGCGCGTTCGTAACGGTCGGGATCCGGTTGATCGGGTGCGATGCCCATTCCCGCCGAACGCCGAATAATGCGCTCGTAGACCGGCTCCCAGAATGATGCCGGCCACATGAAGGTCTTATAATAGAAACCCGCGACCAAGATCGACGACAACAGATCGTTGACGCTCATCACGTCGAGGCCGAGCGACGGCCAGCGATTTTGGCTTTCGGCCACAAGCCCGTCGTAAATCTCCACCATCGTCGCCGGTACATTCGGCTCCCGACGTGCGCCCTGGCGCATTGTGATCAATGCGTTCGGCTCTTCCGGTCCGGTCGCGAACAAGCCGCGCGGTCGGTGAAACTTGAAGCTGCGAGCGAGCAGGCGAACGCCATTCGCCATCAAGGCAGAGGCCAGGGTGTCTCCCGCATAACCTTCGTAAGATCGCCCATCGAAGGTGAAGCGTATGGATTGCTCCCTGTCCACGGCACCGCCGTTGGAGTGACGGAATTTTTGCCCAGCCATCTCAAACGCCTCCGCTCGAAGACGGTTTCGCGAATTTCACGCTCGATACGTCATGCGTCACCGTATCCCGCGCAACCACTAGCCACTGACGGCAGCCGTGCGAATGATGCCAATATTCCGTATGCGCGCCCTTTGGATTGTCGCGGATGTAGACGAAGTCGAGCCAGGCGGCCATATCACTCGACCCGTGCTCAGGCCGCGTTTTCGTGGCGTCGCCCGCATAGGTAAATTCACCGTGGTCGCGCTCGCCGCAGAACGGACAATTAATCCTAATCATCGCTCGTCCCCTACTGAGCCCAGGGATACGGACCGGCACCCCGCTCTTCGATGAGGTGGCCGGACGAGAATCGCTCGATGGTGAACTTGGCGTTCAGATCATGCGGGCGGTCTTGCGCAATCGTGTGGGCGAAGCACCAGCCGGACGCAGGAGTCGCCTTGAACCCGCCATAACACCAACCGCCATTGATAAAGAGACCCGGGATCGGCGATTTCGCGATGATCGGGCTACCGTCCATGGTCATGTCCATCACACCGCCCCAGTGGCGATGAAAGCGGAGGCGCGACAGGCTCGGCATCAACGAGACGCCCGCCGCCATGACGTGATCGATCAACGGCAGATTACCGCGCTGGGCATAAGAATTATAGCCGTCGAGATCACCGCCGAAGACCAGCGTGCCCTTATCCGATTGGCTGAGATAGAAATGCATCGCCCCGCAAGAGACAACGATATCCACCATTGGCTTGAGCGGCTCGGATACAAACGCCTGCAGCACATGGGTCTCTATGGGGAGCTTCAACCCGGCTTTCTCTGCCAGATGCCCCGTATGGCCCGCAACGGTCGTACCCACCTTCTTCGCACCGATGCGCCCACGTGTGGTCTCTACACCAACAATCCGCTCGCCCTCTTTCACGAAGCCTAAGACCTCGCAATTTTGGATCAGGTCAACGCCGTAGCTATCCGCTCCCCGCGCATACCCCCACGCGACCGCGTCGTGGCGCGCGACCCCGGCGCGGTCCTGCCAGAGTGCGCCATAAATTGGAAACCGGGCACTCGGTGTATAGTCGAAATAAGGTGCGATTTTTTGCACTTCTTCGCGGGTGAGGATATCCGCGTCGATGCCATTGGCGCGCATGGTGTTGCCGCGTTTCGAGAGCACCGTCATATTCGCGTCGGAATGGCCGAGATTGAGCTGGCCCCGCTGCGAGAGCATGACATTAAAATTGAGATCCTGCGACAAGCCTTCCCAGAGCCGCATGGATTTCTCGTAGAACAGCGTATTCCCGGGTGCGAGATAGTTGGAACGCACGATGGTCGTGTTCCGCCCCGTATTGCCACCGCCGAGATAGCCCTTCTCCAGCACCGCGACATTGGTGACCCCATGCACCTTGGCCAGATAGTACGCCGTCGCTAACCCGTGCCCACCGCCGCCGATGATGACCACATCGTATTCCGGCTTCGGCTCCGGGTCGCGCCACATGCGCTCCCAGTTCTTATGACCGGTGGCGGCGTTCTTCAACAAACTGAATATGGAATATCGCGACACGCGCTGGCCTCGGACGACGGTTGGAGAAACCCTGCCTAGTGACTTAGACTCATTTCCAGGCGAGACCAAACTTTACAGTGCATTTGCCGGGGAGCAAGACCATGAGTGACGACAATCTCTTCCAACCACCAGATCACACGCTCTACCCGCGCTATACGGGTATCCCGACTTTCATGCGGGTGCCTTATGTCCAGGACGTCACGCAATTGGATATCGCCATGGTCGGTGTGCCCTTCGACAGCGCCGTCACCAACCGCCCTGGCGCGCGCCACGGCCCCCGCGAAGTGCGCAACCAATCGAGCCTCATCCGCCGGGTCCATCACGTAACAGGCGTGAACCCATACGACCTGTGCAAAATCGGCGATGCGGGCGACACGCCGGTCAATCCGGTCAACCTGATGAAATGCCTCGACCTCATTACCGAATTCTACGAACCGATCGCGGCAGCGGGCGTCACCCCGCTTTCCGTCGGCGGCGACCACTTGATCACGCTGCCGATCTTCCGCGCCATCGCCAAGGGCGGCCCGGTCGGCATGGTGCATTTCGACGCCCATACGGACACGGCGGATGAGGCTTATAATGGTGAGAAATTCCACCACGGCACCCCCTTCCGCCGCGCGGTCGAGGAAGGCCTGCTGGACCCCAAACGCGTGATTCAGATCGGCATTCGCGGCTCGACGTCGGGCGGCGACTATCATCAATTTTCCCACGACAGCGGCATGCGAGTGATCTATATCGAAGAATTCTTTGAGATTGGCGTCGACAAGGTGATCGCGGAAGCCCGCCGCGTGGTCGGCGACGGTCCAACATATGTCAGCTTCGATGTCGACAGCCTCGACCCGGTCTACGCGCCAGGCACCGGCACACCGGAGGTCGGCGGCTACACCACCCACGATGCCCAGCGCATGCTACGCGGCCTCAGCGGCTGTAACCTGATCGGCGGCGACGTCGTCGAAGTCTCCCCTCCGCTGGACCCGACGGGCAACACCGCGCTGGTAGGAGCGACAATGATGTTCGAAATCCTATGCCTGTTAGCGGAGGCCCGCACAAACCGCTGACCAGATCGCAGACGCGTCCCGGCAACGAAGTGTTGATGAGGCGCAAACAAGCCGTACATCAATTCTGTCGTCACATTGCGGGGAGAATGCCATGAGCTACCAGCATATCGAGGTCACGCCGATCGCCGGGGCGTGCGGTG
>CAXAGK010000141.1:0-8559 GCA_963968305.1 uncultured Rickettsiales bacterium
CTGAATGTATTGGAGGAATTCGATATTGCCGGTATGGGTCACAACAGTGCGGCGTCGATCCATGTGATGACTGAGGCGATGAAATTCGCCTATGCGGACCGCAGTTGGTATCTTGGCGACCCCGATTATTGGAAGGTGCCGGTAACGGGATTGACCTCCAAGTCTTACGCAATGGAAATCATGAAGCGCATCGATCTAGCGAAGGCACGATCGGCGGATGAAATTGGCCCGGGTCTACCAAAGCAACACGAGGGTAGAAACACTACGCATTTTTCCGTCGTCGATAAGGACGGCAATGTGGTTTCCAATACTTATACCCTAAACCTCGCTTATGGCACCGGCATTGTTGCCACCGGTACGGGTATATTGCTGAACAACGAAATGGATGATTTTTCCGCCAAGCCGGGTGTCGCCAATAGTTACGGCTTGATCGGGGGAGAGGCGAACGCCATCGAGCCGGGCAAACGCCCACTCAGTTCGATGACGCCGACCATCGTATTTCAGGACGGCAAACCGCTATTAGCGACGGGCAGTCCAGGGGGAAGTCGGATCATCACCACAGTGTTGCAGGTGATTTCAAATGTGATAGATCACCGGATGAATATTGCGGCGGCAACGGCGGCACCTCGATTCCATCATCAATGGCGTCCCGACTTTCTGCGTTTGGAGACCGGATTCAGTGCAGATACGCTAAAAATTCTCAAGAAGCGTGGCCATGTCATGCGTATGTCATGGCCGATGGGTAGTACTCAATCCATCATGTTGATGCCAAAGGGAATGGCGGGCGCATCCGATCCAAGACGCCGAGACGCTTTGACTCTCGGGTACTAGATTGCGGCAGGTGTATTAAGGTTGGATTAGCCTCGCATTGATCAGGTAGAGTAGTCCTCGATAAGTTGAGGAACTGTGAATTTTCAGCACGGAGCGGGAGGCTTAAGTAAGATGGCGCGACGAAGCCGTAAAAAGGCGAAAAAAGAAGATAAAAAAGTGAGTGAATCGAACGAGACTGAGGCCACCGAGGGAACGACGGCGGCCAAGGGTCAGCAGTGGCCGCTTTTTTACAAGCAGCCGGTGCCCCTTTCGATGGAACGTCACGGCGGCAAGTCGATAAATCTGCAACGAAGGTTTGGGTTCGCCAAGGACTCCAATATGGTGCCGGTGAACATGCAGGAATTCTCCCGTGTCGCGACATCTTATCCAATCGTATTTACCGAAACCGCGCCTGCGAGTTCGATCGCGATACTGGGACTACGTCAGAGCCAGAACCTATTCGTGAATGATGAAGGAACATGGGATGGAGGCGTTTACGTGCCCGCCTATGTGCGCAGATATCCGTTTATCTTCAGCGCCGGTCAGGAAGAAGAGCAGCTTGTTCTGTGTGTCGATGAAGCGGATGAGCTCATTGTTGATGGCACCGGTGATGAAAATACCCAGCCCATATACGATGGTGAGGAAGCGTCCGAAGTCGTGAAAAAGATGCTGGAATTCTGCACTGCGTTTCATCGCCAAAGCCTGGCGACACGGGAATTTGTGGACGAATTGGAGACCCGCGAGTTGTTCCGCCCGGGCACGGTGACGATCAACAACGAATCCGGGGAGAAGTTTAATTTACGCGGTTTCCGGATTGTCGATGAAGCGAAATTCAATGCTTTGCCGGACGACGCCTTCTTGGAGTTTCGCCGCAAGGGCTGGCTCCAGGCGGTTACGGCGCATCTAATTTCCATCCAAAATTTGGCGACACTCGGCTTCCGATCAAAATCAGCGGAATAGCATAGACTAACGCGGCTTGCCCAAGGCGCGTGCGGATATATCCTTTCGAATAGTGAAGAAGTTTTCTATCCGGGGAAAGGATTAGTCATGGCAGCGACGTGCGAATGGGTTGATGTTGGTGATGGGTTACGGGCGTATTATGGGGCACCGGAAGGATCGGGGCCGCATCCATGCATCGTCGTATATATCGAAGCATTTGGGGTCAACGATCACTTCCAAAAATTGACACAGCGTCTCGCAGATGAAGGTTTCGCGACCATTACGCCGGATATTTATGACGGTGAAATTTATGCCTATGACAACCTCGATGGTGCCATTGGTAAGCTGAAGGCGATGGACGATGAGACGGTCATGGCCCAGACCGAGCAATGCTTGGATTGGTTGGCCGGGCGCACCGAAGCGGATACTAGCCGAGCTGCAGTGACGGGGTTCTGCATGGGGGGCCGTTACGCGTTTCTTGCCAATGCGCAGTTGGCGTCCCGCTTTAAGGGAGCAGCGGCGTTCTATGGAGGTGGGATTGGCCCGGAAGAAGATTTCGTCGGCCGCAAGACGCTGCTGGATCGCATCGAAGAGATGCAGACGCCGATCCTGTTGTGGTATGGCTCGGAAGATCAGTCGATACAGCCGGAGGAGTTAGGGCGCATCGCCAAGGCGATGGCGGAGGGCAAGCGCGAGTATCGCATGACCTGTTTCCCCAATGTCGGCCACGGTTTCTTCTGCGAAGACCGAGCGAGTTACGACGAGTACGCGGCCGAGACATCGTTCAAGCAAACGGTTGACTTCTTCCGCACGCAGTTCGCTTAAGGCACTTGAGATGACTGTAGAATTCCGCTTGATGAGCGCTGTCGGTGGCGCCGAAGCAGTAGGCGTTGACGTCAAGACACCGCTGTCCGGCGATGATTTGGCGTCGGTGGAGCAGGCCTTCCTTGACTACGGTGTATTGTTGTTCCGCGAACAGCCAATGACACCGCAGGAATTGGTTGCATTTGCGCGCCAGTTCGGAGACCTGCAACCGCATGTGCAGCGCGCCTATCAACACCCGGAAGCGCCGGAAGTCGTTAACATGACCAATCGCAAGGCGGACGGTAGTTTCGACGAGGCCGGTGCGCGGCGGGGTGCTATTGAGAACCTTCGGGATGGCTGGCACTCCGATTTGTCCTACGATCCGGAACCTGCAAAGGCGACCTTACTGCATTCACTGGAAGTGACGTCGAAGGGTGGAAATACTTGCTTCTCGAATGTGGCTAAGGCGTTTGAGGAGATGCCCGACGATTTAAAGCAGCGGGTGATCGGCAAACACGTCGAGTTTCCCTATGGTGGTCATACCCGTAACAAGAGTGCTGCGAAGGCGGCATCCGCGCTCGACAGCAAGGCGCAAGCGCTGGCTTCCGCAACGCACCCAGCGATAAATATTCATCCGAAAACACGACGGCCGGCGATTTATGCCAATCCGCTTCTTGCGTCGCGCATATTGGATATACCCGAGGAAGAGAGCGAGGAATTGCTGGATATTCTCTTCGATTGGATAGATCGCGCGGAGTACCATTGGGAACACCAATGGACCGTCGGTGATACCATCATGTGGGACAACCGGGGCGGGGTGATGCATTCGGGGCGCCTTGATTACCCACTCAATGAGGCTCGGCGGTTCATTCGCACGACCGTGTGCGGTGGGCCGACGGAAGCCTATATGCCGGTCTAACTGGCGGATGCCAAGGTTTGCTGCGGCGTGCGCCGCTTTGCGTCCTGATGAAATCGCCATTCGAGACGAACGGCGCGCGTTGGATTGGGCGCGACTTGACGATGCTCTAAACCGCGTCGCGAACGGTCTAAATGCGTTGAGTTTTGGCCCGGATCGGCGGATTGCGGTCTTTTCCGAGAATGCGATCGAAACATCGCTCGCCAATCTTGGTGGATTGATTGCCGGAGCTTCCGTCGTCCCAGTGAATTTTCATCTCACGGCGGCGGAAACCGCTTATATTCTGCAGGATTCCGGAGCCACGGTTCTGTTCGTTGATGGGGCTACGGCTACGCGCGGCGTGCAAGCCGCACGCATGGCAAGTGTCAACATCATCATTGGTTGGGACGCGGACCATCGTGAAATTATTAATTTTGCTGACTGGATGGCAGTGCAATCTGGGGCGTCGGCGCGCGAGGATTTACCACCCAAACCAAATCTCCTCTACACCTCGGGGACCACGGGGCGACCCAAGGGCACGGAACTGCCACCGACTATGTTCGCGGGCGGTGCCAGCGTGGCTGAGCATTTGGAAGCATTGAAGGAAAACCCAGTTGCGGGATGCGGGACGCATCTTGTGGTCGGTCCTATGTATCATACAGGTCCACTCGCCGGGACGCGGTTGCTGGCGGCAGGGGTTCCATCCGTGATACTCGGCCGTTTCGATGCGGAGAAGACTTTGCGAACAATTGAACGCTATCGGATCGGCAGTACGACGATGGTGCCGACGCATTTTGTACGGTTGCTGGATTTACCCGCTGACACCCGGAGCCAATATGACCTCTCCAGCCTGCAAAGGGTCAGTCACACCGGTGCGAAATGTCCTGTCGGAGTAAAACGGGGAATGATCGAGTGGTGGGGGCCGGTCTTTGCCGAGGCCTACGGGGCCACCGAAGTCGGTGTCACCTGCCGGATCGATTCCGAAGAATGGCTCAAGTATCCGGGTTCCGTCGGTCAGTCGTTGGCGCCATTTGAAGCCATTGTGCTCGACGACGACAATCAACCAGTCGCACCGAATACAGAAGGTAGACTCTATTTTCGCGATACGAGTGGACGCGGCGTCGTCTATCACGGCAATCCCAAGAAATCCGCCGAGGTCCATATCGCTCCTGGCGTCTTTACGCTCGGTGAGATCGGTTACATGAACGAAGACGGCTACGTCTACATCACTGATCGTTTCAGTGACATGGTTGTCTCCGGTGGCGTGAATATTTACCCGGCGGAGGCTGAACATGTATTACAGGAACACCGGGCTGTCCGCGACGTCGCCTGTATCGGTGTACCGCATGCGGAAATGGGGGAAGAGCTTAAGGCATTGGTGGTCTTACACGACCCAGAGGCCGAACCATTGTCGGATGAGTTGATATCGTGGTGCCGGGAGCGTCTGACGCACTACAAATGTCCACGGTCTGTCGCGTTCAGCGATGATCTCGGGCGCAATACCATGGGAAAAGTAAATAAACGCACATTGCGTGCTCCCTATTGGAGTTGATTCCATATTTTAAACAGGGATAAATCGATGACCTATACGACCATCCGTTACGAAATGCCGTCGGAGCACGTCGCCCGCATCGTCTTGGCGCGCGAAGCCCAGCGCAATGCACAGAGCAAACAAATGACATACGAGATGAACGACGCCTTTGACAGGGCCTCTCGAGACATAAATGTGAAGGTGATTGTTTTGGCGGCGGACGGTCCGCATTTCTGCTCCGGTCACGATCTCAGTGATAAGACCGAGATGTCGGAATACGAGACGATTTCACCGTGGGGCGGCTTCGAGCAACCGGGTGTCGAGGGGCGTCAGGCGCGCGAAGAAGAAATTTACTTCGGTATGTGTTGGCGCTGGCGGAATATTCCGAAGCCGACCATTGCGCAGGTACATGGCAAGACGATTGCTGGCGGATTGATGCTAATCTGGGTCTGCGACCTGATCATCGCCAGTGAGGATGCGACCTTCTCCGATCCGGTTGTCGCGTTTGGCGTTAACGGGGTCGAGTATTTCGGCCATCCCTGGGAGTTTGGTGCCCGGAAGGCGAAGGAGATGCTTTTCACCGGCGGTGTAATGTCGGCCCGGGAAGCGCGTTCCCTCGGTATGGTCAATCATGTGGTCCCGCGCGAGGAGCTTGAAGAGTTTACGATGTCGCTTGCGGAGCGTATTTCGTCGCGACCGACGGTCGGGCTTCGACTTGCGAAACAATCGGTCAATCAGGCGCAGGACGCGCAAGGCCTTTGGACGGCATTGCAATCGGCGATGTCTCTCCAGCAACTCGGTCATTCCAACAATGCGGAACTTTTTGGCCGAACCATTGATCCCAGTGGCGTCGATGTGATCCGCAGCGACGCGAAAGGCGATGCCTGGGACGTCGGCTGAAGCGGCCTATCTCGATTGAGACAATAACGGGTGCGTTCTATGAGCAGTAAAGAGATTTATGATTATATCGTCGTTGGCGCAGGGTCTGCCGGTGCGGCTGTTGCCCATAGGCTTTCGGCGGATAAAAAAAATCGGGTCTTGCTGTTAGAAGCTGGGCCGGCGAGCCATCATTGGTCCCGCGTCCCGCTCGGGTATGCCAAGCTGCTTCACAATCCGAAAGCGAATTGGCGCTATCATTCGGAGCCCATGGCGAACGCGAACGGACGCAGCCTCTATGTGCCACGCGGGCGGATGCTCGGTGGCTCTAGCTCGATCAACGGTACCGCCTTCGTGCGCGGTCAGGCGCAGGATTTCGATAGCTGGGCGCAAATGGGAAATCGGGGCTGGAGCTATCAAGATGTCCTGCCGCATTTTAAAGCTATGGAGACCTATGAGGATGGTGGTGACGATGAATTCCGGGGGCGCGAGGGGCCGTTACGTGTAACCGACCCCGATGCGAGTGATCCGATCTTCGCGATGGTGATCAAAGCCGCCGGTGAAGTAGGCGTCCGGCACAACCCGGATTATAATGGCGCTAGCCAAGACGGTATTGCGATGAGCCAGGCGACGATTTCAAAAGGCCGCCGGATGAGTACCGCGCATTGCTATCTGGAGCCGATCCGCAACCGACCTAATCTCCGCATTCAAACCGATGCGCTGACCGAAGCCCTTTTGCTTGACGGTAAACGCTGCACGGGTGTGCGCTATGCGGTGGGTGGGACGTTGCGTGAGGCCCATGCGAACCGTGAAGTAGTGGTCAGCGGTGGCTCGATCAATTCCCCGCAATTGCTGGAACTATCGGGCATCGGGCAGGCTGAGCGTCTTCAGGACCTGGGCATTGCCGTCAATCATGCGTTGCCCGGTGTCGGTGAGAATCTCCGTGATCATTTTGCTCCACGCACTCGCTGGTCGATCGGCGCGAAAGGTTACACCTTCAATGACCGGGGACGGGGGCTCGGCCTTATCGCGCAGGTCTTTAAATATGCGTTATTCGGCAAGGGCATGTTCGGGATGGTCGCAGCACCGCTCCGAGCATTTGTCCGCTCGCGCGAAGGGTTGGAGGCGCCTGATCTGTTACTGGGTTGGGTCCCGATGTTATACGAATCCAATCCCGCACCGAAAATCTCCTCACAATCAGGCATGACCTGTTATGCGCACCCGATGCGGCCGGAGAGTAAGGGTAGTATCCACGTCACCTCGTCCGACCCGCGAACCCAACCGGCAATCGATTTCAATTTCCTGTCGGCGCAGGTAGATGCAGATTTGACGGTTATCGCCGTCCGCATTGCCCGCTCAATCATGACCGCACCGGCCTTGGCCGATTTACAGGTCTCGGAATTAGCGCCGGGTGCTCCGCTGGAAACGGATGATGAGATCATTGAATGGGTCAAAGCTTCCGCGGAGACCACCTACCATCCGGTGGGCACCTGCAAGATGGGCTCGGATGAAATGGCAGTAGTCGATGAGCGGCTTCGGGTACGAGGTATTCAGGGGCTGCGGGTGGCGGACGCGTCCATCATGCCGACGCTCACGTCCGGTAACACCAACGCGCCGTCGATCATGATCGGCGAGAAGACGGCGGCGATGGTGCTGGAGGATGCCAGCCCCTGATCTTAGGGGATGATCCGCTGGGCGCGTAGTTCCGCCAGCAGTCGCGGATACATTGCTTCACTATCGACCATTTTATGCCATCCGGCTTGGCGCAATTTTGTAGTTGAGGAAACAATATCGTAGTCGGTTGAATAGACCCAATTCCCAAATTTTCCGCTCGCCAGTTCCGAAAGACGGTAGTCCTGCAGTTGGTGTTTTTCACGGATCGATTCCCATGTTTGAGCGTTTTCTTCGATGAACTGGATGAGGTCTAAGGTGTCCACAGGACCCTGTGCTACCCCAAAGAAGCGTGCGAATTCTGGCCATAATTGTTCCCACCGAAAAGTATCACCGTTGGTTACATTGTAAGCCTCGTTCGCACATTGGCGAGTCGTTGCGATCCAGGTCATGGCCTCGCCGAGATAGCTTGCTTCAGTGGTTTGATACAAGGATCGAAAGGCGCCTAATTTACCTGGAAATGAGAGCGGTCGTTTTAAATGCGCAGCGATAGAACCGAAAGAGGCAAGAAGGCTCAATTGCGATATGGGGCTTCCAACGGCGAAGCCGCAAATTCCATGCGGTCGGACCGCTGACCATGACCATTGCTTGCCCTTTTGATGCGCTTCTAACCAATCCTGCTGGTCGAAATAAAAGCATGGTGTGGCTGGACGCGGGTCATCTTCCCTGGCGGGTGTTTTGTATGTCCCTAGGTGGCAGCCATACCATTTGCTGCCGTGCACCAATTGGACGTGGGATAGATTACTCGTGACCGGCTCCAATCCCGACATCAAATTCTGTAACATGGCCAGATTGGGCTCGACTTCCTCGGCAACAGTAGCTCGCGGTGCATAGGCGCAATAGAATACATGCGTAATGTCTGTCAGATCGCGGAGGGCCTCGCGGCACGCAGTTGCATTCGTGAGATCGAGTTGGAGAAACCGGGCGGCGGTCTGGAAATCCGGTGCGCGCCGGGAAAGACCGATGACATCCCAATCTGGCTTGTCCGCGAGATAAGTCATGGTTGCACGACCCACGACGCCAAGGGCACCTG
>CAXAGK010000142.1:0-8522 GCA_963968305.1 uncultured Rickettsiales bacterium
ATTCGACAGATGGAGCCGATGTTGGAGCCTCTGTTCCCGCACGCGATCTTCTCCACCGACAGCCGCAATATCCGTAATCCTGGCCGGTTGACTGAAGTCTTCGCTCAAGATTTTACCGCGAGAGGTGGAACATTGAAGCTTGAGGCGGTGACCGGTCTGGCGGGAACGCCGGAGGGAAAATGGCGTGTGACGACCGATGGCGGGGAAGCCATCGCCGATATCGTCGTCGTGGCGGCGGGAGCGTGGTCGCGGCGGATCGCGAAGATGGTAGGCGTCAAACTGTTACTGGATACCGAGCGCGGATATCACGTGATGCTGCCGAGCGTGGAGCCGGGTCTGAACCGATCCGTGCATTTTGGTGAAGAGGGTCTCATGATGTCGCCGATGGAAACTGGCTATCGGGTATCGACCGGGGTTGAGCTGGCAGGGATCGACGCGCCGCCCGATTATCGCCGCATACGAAGGGCGATCGGGCAAGTGAGCGGCTACGTCAAACGTTTGCAGGTGGACGAGCAATCGATCTGGATGGGCCGTCGCCCCTCGACGCCGGACACGGTTCCGATCCTGGGCGGTGTGCCCGGGCGGGATGGGCTCTATTTCGCGACCGGCGGTGCTCACATCGGCATGACGTTGGGCCCAACATTCGGGCGGATTATCGCCGACTTGGTCGCCGGCAGAGACTCTGGCGTGGATTTGACACCGTACCGGCCAAACCGCTGGTAAGAAGGAAAGAACGAGAATGAGCGAGCAGCAAACATCGGAACCGAAATCCATTGTGGTTATCGGCGCGGGAATCGTCGGGGTGGGCGCGGCGGTTGATCTGCAGGGGGACGGCCACAAGGTCACGGTGCTCGATCCGCGCGGGGTCGGGGAAGCGGCGTCTTTTGGCAATGCGGGTACGATCGCACTGACATCCTGCGTGCCGACCGCGCGCCCGGATATTCTGAAACGCGTGCCGAAGATGCTGATGGATCCGACCGGCCCCTTGAGCATCCGCTGGTCTTACTTGCCGCAATTGACGCCATGGCTGATCGATCTGATCCGGAACAGCACGGCGGAGAAGATACGCGCGAATGCGCAGGCCAAGACCGATCTGCTGAATCTAGCGCTTGCGCCTTACAACGAATTGATAGCTGAGGCGGAAGCTGAATCGATGGTCTCCCGCAACGGCATTCTCCAAGTCTATGAAAGTGATGTGAGTTTCAACAATAGTGCCCGCGAGCGGGAATTGATGCAGGCGTGCGGGCATAAGATCGACATTCTGCCGGGTGAGGAAATTCGACAGATGGAGCCCGCTTTCGGTATCGATTTTAAACACGCGGTCTATATCGAAAATCACGCGATGATCCGCCATCCCGGCGACCTCACAAAACGCTTCGCCGGATTGTTCGAGGAAAAGGGCGGTACCTTCCTGCAAGAGCAAGTCACCGGGCTCGGTAAGGATGGCGCCACGTGGTCGGTATCCACAGACAAGGGCGCGCACGCTGCCGACCGGGTGATCGTCGCGGCGGGTGCATGGTCGCGCCAGATAGCGCGCATGCTGGGCAAACGGATGCTGCTGGATGCGGAGCGGGGATATCATGTCATGTTGCCGCAACCAGAGCCGACGCTGCGGCGGCCGGTATTGCTCGGCGATCATTCCGTATTCCTATTGCCAATGGAGCATGGTTTGCGGGTGACGAGCGGTGTCGAACTCGGCGGTGTTGAGTTGCCGCCGGACTATCGCCGCATCCGCGCGATGATCCCGTTTGCCAAACGCGTTTTGCCGCAATTGGATCCCCGTGAGATGTCGAACTGGATGGGCTTTCGACCATCCACGCCGGATACGCGCCCGATCCTCGGTGAGATGGCCGGTGCGGAAGGGGTCTATTTTGCCTCCGGCGGATCGCATGTAGGTATGACGCTAGGGCCGGTAATGGGCCGGATCACCGCCGATCTGGTTGCGGGGCGGGACCCGGGTATTAATCTCGACCCTTATCGCCCGGACCGCTGGTAGGTATGGGTACGGGGCGCTTCGCCTAATGTCGGACTCCGAAGACAATACGCTTGGACGGCGAGCCCGGCGCTACGCGCGGGTTGGTGGTGCGGTCGGCGGATTGGCGGCGCGGTTCGTGGGGTCACGTTATTTGGGTGTCGGTCTCGATAAGGAAAAGCATGCGGGGGAATTGACGGCGGCGCTTGGTGGTCTGAAAGGGCCGCTGATGAAAGTCGCGCAATTGATGGCTACGATCCCTGATGCTTTGCCCGATGAATACGTCCAAGAACTGAAACAGCTGCAGTCCGACGCGCCTTCGATGGGATGGCCCTTCGTGCGGCGGCGGATGGCGGCGGAGCTCGGTGGCGATTGGCGTCGCTGCTTCGCTGAATTTGAGCGCGAAGCCGCCCATGCGGCCTCACTCGGTCAGGTCCACCGTGCTACGGGACACGACGGCGCCCAACTCGCCTGCAAACTTCAATACCCCGATATGTCGGCTGCCGTCGAAGCCGATCTCACCCAACTCGATTTGGTGTTTCGCATTTACGCCCGGACGGACAAAGCTATCGACACCAGCAACATCCATGCAGAAATTTCCGCCCGACTGAGAGAGGAGCTCGACTACGAACTCGAAAGCAAACATATGGCGCTTTACCGCGCGATGTTGGCAGCGGAGTCAGGCGTGCATGTGCCGGAACGTGTCGCCGAGCTCTCGAGCGACCGGCTTCTGACCATGAGCTGGCTCGATGGGGTGCCTTTGATGTCGTTTGCCGAAGCGCCGCTGGAAGCCCGCAACGCGGTTGCGGCAAATATGTTCCGGGCCTGGTATGTCCCCTTCTACGAATACGCGGTGATCCATGGGGACCCGCATCTAGGCAATTACAGCGTGCGCGCTGACCATGCGATCAATTTGATGGATTTCGGTTGCGTGCGGGTCTTCGAGCCGTCCTTTGTGCGCGGTGTCATCGACCTCTATTACGCACTTCGCGACAATGACCGGGGCCGAGCCGCACATGCCTATGAGACTTGGGGATTTGCGGATATTTCAGATGAGTTGCTAGACGTGTTGAATATTTGGGCGGAGTTCGTCTATGCACCGCTGCTCAAGGACCAAGTCCAGAAAATTCAGGAAAGCGACAGCGGCCTTTACGGGGCCGGCATCGCGAACAAGGTCCATGCGGAACTGCGGAAACTCGGCGGCGTGAGGCCGCCCCGCGAATTTGTATTCATGGACCGCGCCGCCATCGGTTTGGGGTCTGTCTTCATGCATCTAAAGGCGGAGATCAATTGGCACGAAATGTTTCACGGTTTGATCGACGATTTCGACGAGACGACACTCGCGGAACGGCAATCCACCGCGCTAAAAAGCGTCGAGCTTCGCTAACTTACAGAATTAAAAGCAGATGAAACCCATGCTCATCGAGTCGATGAACATGATGAGATAGGAATCCGCGATTTGCCGGAACAAGCCGAAGCCTGCCGCGCGGGCACCTTCCGAGAAGATCGCCGTCATTATGATCGCCAGCAAGACGCCGATAACAGTAATTTCTGAGTTGCGAAAATTACGTCTAATCCATGTCATCCCGGAAGTGTCGCATGATTTCACCAAACCTTCAATTCTGCTGCCGTGACACCTCGCGAAGCTGCTGATAGGTTCGCCGCCGGAGGTTCCCAGATGCTTGAACGGCAGCTCGCTAAAGCGGAAGAAGAGTTCATTGCCGGCCGCTTGGATGCGGTCGCAGATATTTGCGGTAAAATGATTGCTGCCGACCCGCAATGCCATCAGGCTTATTATCTGCTAGGCCGGACTTGCGTCACATTGGAGAAAAGCGAACAGGCCTTAGAGTTGATCGCCCGCGCCGCTGAGATCGCGCCGGATGCAGCGCCCTATCACACCGAACTCGGCAATGTACTTGCGATGGAAGAGCAGTTCGAGGAAGCCGCTGACGCTTATCGCCGCGCGACGGAACTGGCCCCGGATTTCATCGACCCGCATGTCAATTTAGGCGCGGTTCTGCAGTTGCTAGGCCGCTATGCGGAAGCGGTGGAGATTTATCGCAAGAGCATCGAATTGGCGCCGGAGGCAGCGATGCTCGTCTTCAACATGGCGGAAGCGCAGCGCGCGATGGGCCAAGGAGAAGCATCGTTAGACGCATACCGGCAAGCGGTGACGCTGGAGCCCGGTTGGGCGGTGTTGCATGCCAAGCTTGGGGAGGCCTTGGCCGATCATGGCGATCCCGCTGAAGCGGTTGAATGTTGCCGCCGGGCGGTTGGGTTGGCGCCCGAGGAAGCGGATCATCATATTGCGCTTGCCCGCGCTCTGCTCTCCGCCGGCGAGGCGCGAAGTGCTCTCTCCACTTGCGATGCATATATGGCGTCGCACCCGTATCACAGTGGGCTTGTCGCCTGCCGCGCATTGCTGCTCAACGAGACGGGCTCGCGGCCCGCGGCGGAACGCTTGTTGGGGCTGGAGGGCCTCGTTCAGTGCGTTGATGTCGCCGTTCCCACCGCGTTTGGCACGATTGAAGCATTCAATGGCGCCCTATCGGAAGAAGTAGAACTACGTTTCGAGCCGGAATATGACCCTGATCGACAGGTGACCCGGAATGGAAAACAATCGACGTCGTTGTTCTTTCGACCGGGGCCAGGGGTCGCACTCTTGATGGAGCGTATCGATGAGGCTGTCCGCGCTTATATTCGCGATCTTCCAGACGATCCCAATCACCCGCTGATTGGACATCTTCCCGATCGATGGCGTCTTTCCGGTTGGTCGGTAACGCTTGAGCCGCATGGATTTCAATTCGCTCACATTGGTAGCGAAGGATGGCTCGGGGGCCTCTATGCCGTCGAGGCGGGAGACGGGATCGTTGAGTTTGGCGCGCCGCCGGAGAACTGGGCCTATAGCGTCGCGCCGCCGCTCAAATCGTTTGAGCCGGCAAACGGCCAATTGATGCTATTCCCGTCATATGTATATCGTCGTCTCCCCGCCACTGGTGGGACGCGGTGCTATATTGCGTTCGAAATTGTAGCTGAGGGGTAGAACAATGAATGATGGAGCATTGGCGGCCGTTCCGACCGTACAATTGGATACGGACCGTGTGAAAGTAACCGAATGGCGATTTGCACCAGGTGCGGCGACCGGCTGGCACCGTCATGAGTACGACTATGTGGTGGTGCCAATGACGACTGGGAAATTGCTTTTGAAGGATGCAGACGGCGAGCATTACGCGGAACTCACGGCCGGGTTGTCTTACGGCCGCGATGTCGGAGTGGAGCACGATGTTATCAATGCCAATGACTACGAATTCGTCTTCGTTGAAGTGGAAATGAAGCCGACATCGAGCTAATTTGAGTTCTCTCGCGGTTGGTGCAAAACCGACGCGACCAATCAACGCACGTAAATTTGTACGGGGGGCGCTTGGCAAGCCCTTCGCTTGCTGGCAATTTGCCTGCGATACTGGAGCGCCAGGCCACGAAGGGGATTGAAGTATATGAAAATCGCCATCCTAAAGGAACGGCGGGCTCATGAAGCGCGTGTCGCGGCCTCTGCCGAGACCGTCAAGAAATTCGTCGATCTAGGCGTAGACGTCACCGTTGAAAAAGGAGCAGGCCAAGGTTCCAGCATTCCGGATGCGGAATTCAAGGCCGCGGGCGCTTCTATCGCCGCTTCCGCCGGTGCTGCGTTGAATGGCGCGGATTTAGTGCTGAAAGTGCAGCGGCCGATGATCACCGGCGAAAAGCAGGACGAATTGGCAGCCTTCAAAAGCGGACAGACTTTGATCTGTCAAATGAATGCGTTGAGCGACGCCGATTTCGTTGCCGCGATGGCGGGCGCTGGCGTGACGGGGTTCGCCATGGAATTGATGCCGCGGATCAGCCGCGCGCAATCCATGGACGTTCTATCCTCGCAATCGAATTTGTCCGGATATAAGGCGGTCCTGGACGCGGCCTCGGAATTCGGCCGCGCCTTTCCAATGATGATGACCGCCGCCGGAACGGTACCGCCGGCGCGGGTCCTGATCATGGGAGCGGGTGTTGCCGGTTTGCAGGCGATTGCGACGGCGCGGCGTCTGGGTGCAGTGGTGTCCGCCACCGATGTGCGCCCCGCGACGAAGGAACAAGTTGAATCCCTGGGTGCGACATTCGTTGCCGTACAAGATGAAGAATTCGAGCAAGCTCAGACGGGGGGTGGCTACGCCAAGGAAATGAGCAGCACCTATAAGGAAAAACAAGCGGCGTTGATTGCGGAAACGTTAGCGAAGCAAGACATCGTGATTTGCACCGCCCTTATTCCTGGGCGTCCGGCACCCGAGCTCATCAGCGCCGAGATGGTCGCATCCATGAAGCAGGGTTCGGTAATCGTTGATTTGGCAGTTGAATCCGGTGGCAACTGCGCATTGTCGCAGATCGACAAAGTGGTGCTGAAGAACGGCGTGAAGATCGTCGGTCACGCGAATACGCCAAGCCGCATCGCGACCGATACCAGCAGATTGTTCGCCAAGAACTTGTTGAATTTTCTAACGCCGCTGATCGACAAGGAAAGCGGTGGTTTCAATATAGACATGGAGGACGAGACGGTTGTGGGCACCCTGGTGACCCGTGACGGCGAGATCGTTCACCCATTGCTTACAGACCAATCAAAACCGGCGGCCGAAGCGCCGACTGCCGAAGAAGCGCCGGATGAGCCGGAGGCGGATGAAGTTGCGGCTTCCGCCAACTAACCTGAGGGATATCGATTGATGGAATCGGAAAAGCTGGTCGAGAGCGCGGAAGCGCTCGCCAATTCGGCTCGCGCGCTCGCCCAACAGGCGGAAGGGGTCCTGAGCCAAGCGACCCAAGTCGTTGTCAGTCAAAGCGACAGTGGCGGCAACGAATTCATCTACCTGTTCGCTGTCTTCGTGTTGGCGGTGTTTGTTGGTTATTACGTCGTTTGGAACGTCACACCGGCACTGCATTCGCCGTTGATGAGCGTTACCAACGCAATTTCATCAGTCATCATCGTCGGCGCGCTGATCGCCGTTGGACCCGCCGGTGTCAATCTCTCGCAAGTGTTGGGATTCGTCGCGGTTATCCTGGCCTCAATTAATATTTTCGGTGGGTTCATCGTGACCCAACGCATGCTCCGCATGTACCGGAAGAAGAAATAGGGGCGCTGATATGACCGAAAATATGGCGTCCTTTGCCTATTTAATTTCCAGCGTTCTGTTCATCATGGCGCTACGGGGATTGTCGTCACCGGAAACCGCGCGCTCGGGCAATGTCTTTGGCATCGTCGGAATGATTATTGCCGTCGGCACGACCCTAGTGACGCCGGGTGTCGTCAGCTATTGGATGATCTTGCTCGGCGTCTTGATCGGTGGCGGGATCGGCACGTTCATCGCCTGGAAGATCGAAATGACATCGCTGCCGGAATTGGTGGCGGCCTTCCATAGTCTTGTCGGTTTAGCGGCGGTTTGCGTTGCGGCTGCAGCATTCTTTCAGCCGGCGGCCTACGGCATCGGGACCCCCGGTAATATCGGCGTGGCCAGCCTCGTTGAGATGAGCATCGGCACTGCCATTGGTGCCGTCACTTTTACCGGATCGATCATCGCCTTCGCCAAGCTTCAAGGCATCATGAGTGGCGCGCCCATAACGTTCCCGGGCCAACATGCGTTGAACGCCCTGCTGGGGTTGTTGCTGATTGCCTTAGTTGTCTGGTTCTGTGATGCGCAAACCGGCGCGTTGTTCTGGAGCATCGCGCTCTTGGCGTTCTTGATTGGTGTTCTGATCATCATTCCCATCGGCGGTGCCGATATGCCGGTCGTCATCTCCATGCTGAACAGCTATTCGGGCTGGGCGGCGTGTGGCATCGGTTTCACGCTCTCCAATATGGCGTTGATCATTACCGGCGCGCTGGTTGGATCTTCGGGTGCTATTCTCAGCTACATCATGTGCAAGGGCATGAACCGCTCGTTCTTTAACGTCATTTTGGGCGGTTTTGGCGGCGAGACGGCAGGTCCGACGGCGGATATGGGCGATCGTACGGTTCGCTCCGGCAGCGCCGAGGATGCGGCCTTCATCTTGAAGAATGCTGGTAGTGTCATCATTATACCCGGCTATGGCATGGCAGTGGCTCAGGCACAGCACGCGTTGCGCGAGATGGCCGACCTTCTGAAGAAAGAGGGAATTCGGGTGCGCTATGCCATTCACCCTGTCGCCGGACGGATGCCAGGCCATATGAACGTGTTACTGGCGGAGGCGAATGTCTCCTACGATGATGTCGAGGAATTAGACGAGATTAACCGAGACTTCGCTTCGACTGACGTCTCCTTTGTCATCGGTGCAAATGACGTGACGAACCCCCTAGCGAAGACCGACCCGACAAGCGCCATTTACGGCATGCCTGTCTTAAACGTGGAAGAAGCGGGCACGGTGCTGTTCGTAAAACGGTCGATGGGCTCGGGCTATGCGGGGGTCGACAACCCGTTATTCTTCCAGGACAACACCATGATGCTGTTCGCCGACGCGAAGGCGATGTGTGAAGATATCGTCAAAGCGCTGGAATAAT
>CAXAGK010000143.1:0-8522 GCA_963968305.1 uncultured Rickettsiales bacterium
CGAAAATATTAATATTCCATTAGTATTGTCGGAAGGCACAGTTTACTGAATTTCCGTTTCGCCATCCACCGCTTCCAAATGGTCAGTGCTATTTTCTTTGTCGACGGCAGGAAGGTAGGTCTGAAATTCAGTTTAGGCACCGCTCTCACTCTTGACCAGAATAGTACCGCCTGTGGGTGATCTCACGAGCGAATTTAACATTCTATAATATTACAATAATACCGTACCACCATCCACCATTATGGTTTGTCCGGTTACGAACTTGCTCGCGTCTCCCGCGAGATATATCACCGAACCTGCTAGGTCGGCGGTTTCCAAATTGCGCTGCAAGGTCTGTCCACTCGCAATGACTTCCTTGGCCTTCTCCAACTTAGCGCCAAAGAATTCTTCCGTCCCCTCAGTCATCACAGCGGATGGTGCTATCGCGTTCACCCGGATCCAATCCTTACCCAACTCACGCGCCAAACTCCGCGTCATGCCGATAACGGCGGCCTTCGAAACCGCGTAGTGCAACGCAAACGGTAATCCGTAGACCGCCGCCAACGATGAAATATTAATAATACTGCCGCCACCCGCTTGACGCATGCCGCCGACCACGGCCTTACAGCAATTCCACATGCCGGTAACATTTACCGCCATGCATTGGTCCCACTCATCCGGGTCCAGACTTTCGAATCGACCGCCCTTCAACCCACCATAAAGCGCGGCATTGTTCACCAGCACGTCGATCCGGCCGAAGTTGTCCTCCGCCGCCTTCGCCGCCGCTTCGCATGAGGCCGCATCAGTCACGTCCAAAGTCACACCGACGGCGCGCCCGCCTGCACCTTCAACTGCCGCAACCGTCTCGCTGCAATCCCGGACGTCGCCGACGACGATCGCAACGCCCTCCTCAGCCAAACGTTCCGCGTACTCCTTGCCAAGACCGCGCGCCGCGCCGGTGACAATAGCAACTTTACCTTCGAGATTTCCTGACATGCTGAGCTTCCTTTCTCAATTTCCTTAAAGCCGTGACGGTTGGCGTTCGCGAATGCGCCATTCGAAATAGTCGTCGCCGTAATCCATGCGTCGGAGTGTCTCCAGCACCAGAAAGCGGTTATGTGCGCTCAGCGCGCCTTCCCACAACCCATTCCAGGCTTCAAAGGCGCTACGCGGTATGTTTTTGTGCCCCCGCATCAGCCGCCATCCGTTTTGGCGCACGATGATGCCATCACTGTTTTCGATAATCTCGGTTTTGTCGTCTTGCGACGCGCCGACCGCCGCAAGGAACGCGGCGAACCCTTTCGGAGACGTCTCCTCCACGCCGAAGGCATCTTTAATCCGGTCGAAATACTGCATTCCGATCAATTGCCCCGTCACACGTCCTAAATAACCAGCCTCCGCAGGACCGAAAAGAGCTGCGGATTCGGTCAAGATGGTCCGCGTATAATTCATGCTGTAGTTACGATGGGCCTTCAGGAGGCGTCCTTCGGGCCAGCTGTCGGTATCAACCCAGGGAGCCGCCTCGGGATCAAACGCGGGCGGCTCTTCTCCGGGAGAAAAGATCAAGCGCTGTTCTTCCGTCAGATCATGATCGTACTCGTAAAAATACCCAGACAATCCGTGCTGTGCGTCCGTTCCCTGCGACGTGCACACAAACCCAAGGCGAGGATTGCCGAGCGAGACACCATTTTGCGCGTACCAGCCGCGCAATACCCCGCGCGACACTTCTGTCGGCACACCACACATCGCGGTGCCATCGTAAATCCAACGGGGTGGCGGAAATCGGACCCAGGCCTTGCGATCCGACTCGTACATATACTCGACTTTTACGCCGCCGATCTTATTCGAAAGATAATGATATTGCGCCGCTTTGACCGCGTCCGGCAGCCCCGATATTCCCAATTTTTCCAACGCCGTCAGAAATAGATCTTCGTGTTGGCGGCGGAACGTTCGAAACATCATGCGCGCCGCCGAATCGGTATCGCGTCGGGAAACCAGCGTTAGAATAAATCCGGTGGTAAATCCGTGATAAAGATCGGCAATCGCTCGCCATTGCCGCTGTTGTGTTTCGTCCGACATTTGCCCTCCCGCTTCGCCAAAACGTGAATACGCCTGGGCATGAATCTATGCCACCATCACGGCCACGACACCACAGAGATATCCAAGAATGCGGGTTTTCCTCGTCTCCCTACTCTCCATTATGGCGATGCCGTTCGGGGCAAATGCTTTTAGCACCGATATAGAACTCTGCTTTACGGGTTCCGGTAGCCATCGGATCGATATTGATGTCTGCAGTCGGGCTCTGCGCGAGGAAATCCCATCCCCATTGACGCGTGCCACGCTATTGATCCGACGTGGCGAAGCGTTTCTGTCCGGCAAGATTTACGAACTCGCATTGCAAGATTTCAGTGGCGCTCTGTCTCATAATCCGGCGTCGAGCGAGGCGCATAAATTGCGCGGCGATACGTTCACTAAAGGAGGAAATTATCGCATAGCAGTAAAGAGTTATGACCAATCTCTGAAGTTGAATAGATATGCCGCCGGCGCCTATAAAGGACGCGGATTGGCGCTGATATTGTCCGGCAAATTCGAAAGTGCGATTGAAAACTTTGATAGCTCTCTCGCTCTGGTCCACACAGACCCGGAAACCATCGCTCTGCGCGCAATCGCGAATTTCGCGATGGGCAAATACAAGAAAGCAGAAATCGGGATACGAGACGCGCTCAATCGCGCATATCCGTATTACTTCGGTTACCTCTGGGCTCATGCAGCAGCGCGGCTAAATGGCATTTCACCGGATGCTCACATACAAGCGGCTCTGAGTGAGACCGATCCGAAAATCTGGCCGGGTCAATTAATTCGCGGCGTATTCGATCCATAGAATGGAACAGCGGCGTGGGTTGCCGCTATCGACAAAAACGACCAAAGACACAAACGACGCCAACTCCAGATCGATTTCTACTTCGGCCTTCGCGCCATGCTTGACGGTCTGCCGGCGAAAGCACGGGCGGATTTCACAAAAGTTGCCAACACCGATGGCATATTCGATGCGGTGGAAATTCCCGTGGCGCGCCGGTTGCTGGTAACATTGCCGAACTAAATCTTACTCCGCCGCGAGTGCGGTCAACGGCTGCTCTTCCTTTTGCAATTCAGGAAATACCATTTTCGCGAACAATTTCAACATCTTGACGGATTTTTCATGTCCGTAATACGGCGGATAATGGATAACGACAGAGGTCATGCCCGTGTCGCGCTGCAGCTTCTTCAATTTCTCGATCACCGTGTCGGGCGATCCATGCAACAATGTCGTTTCCGCCAATTCGTCATAGCTCACATCGTCAACGTCACCTTTCTGCACGGTGCCGAGATATCCCGCCGTGTTCTTACCCATAAAGGCAGAGATGTGCTTGACGATTCCGGCTTCACTTTCTTCTTTAGCCTTAGCGTCGGTCTCGGCGACATACACCCACCGTGCGACATCGACATGCCCGAATGCCGGATTGGATGTAAGCTCTGCTGGAGCATCGTTCATGCAGGTCCGGTAATGCCCGATTTGGGTTGCCAGATCATCCGTCCGCGTCAGGGTGGAGAGCATGAGCCCCATGCCCTTCTTCGCGCCGTAACCGATCGAGCGCTCGGAGCCACCCGCCATATATAGAGGCGGATGCGGTTGCTGGATGCTGCGTGGGAAGATTTCGTAGTCTCCCTCGACCTTGTTGGAGAAGTACTTACCCGCATGACTGACACGTCCCGTGTGAAAACACTCGAGGATCATATCTATGGCTTCTTCCTGAATGTCGCGCCGTTCCTCGAACGGAACACCAAACCCTTCAAATTCATACGGCCGATAGCCGGAGCCAAGCCCCAGCATAAACCGGCCCTTCGTCAGAAGGTCGACGAAGGCAGTGTTCTCGACAACCCGCATCGGATCGTAGAGCGGCAGCGTCATGACGCCTGTACCAATCTTGATGCGTTCGGTCTTATCCGCCAGGTACCCAGCATAGACAAAGGGATCCGGCATAATGCCGTATGTATTAGAGAAATGATGCTCGGCAATCCAAGCGATGTCATAGCCGAGCCGGTCGGCCTCGACGATCTGCCGGGTTACCCGTTCATGCACGTCCCGATGCGGGTACGGCTCCTTCTCGATATCCGGGTGAGAAGTGAAAAGAATACCAAACTTCATGTCATCAATCTCCGTTCCGCAGGACGCGTCCGGTCATAAGTTAGTGTGCGCATCAAGCCGACAAAGCCCGTGACCGACACAAACGTGCATTAAATGTCGACGGCATATTCCTTGATAACATCGGGATCAGGCTCGCATCCCAATCCGGGGCCCATGGGTACGACGAAGTCTCCGTCCACCGTGTTGATCAATTCGCCGTAAAGGCTGGCCTCCAGTTCACAATAGAACCGCTCCAGAAAGCTCTCGACAGGCTGTGCGGCGGCAAATTGCACGGTAGCCAGGAATCCCGGTCCGAAATAGGGCGAATGCGGCATGGTGACGACGCCAGCCGCTTCCGCTAAATTCGCCACTTTCTGCATTTCGGTGATGCCGCCGACCTTGGTGACACTAGGTTGCGCATATTCCACGGCCCCAGCATCGAACATCTTCTTGAACTCGAACGAAGTGCAGGCATTTTCTCCCGCCGCGATTGGTATTCCGCTCTCGCTCCCCAATCGCGCGAGGGCATCGAAATCCTCGGGTGGGAAAATCGGCTCTTCGAGCCAATGGAGATCGAACTCCCACAGCTTGCCCGCCATGATACGCGCTTGCTCGGGCGTCCACGGACAGTTGGTGTCGACCATCAAGGGGATCCCCTCACCGGCCACATCCCGAGCCGCCGCCACTTCCGGTACCTCGGTCTCATGGATCTTAATGGCGTCATATCCTTCCGAACGCGCCTTCGCGACGTTCTCCCCGACGAGTTCCGCATCGCGGTATTTCAACAGACTGGCATAGCCGGGCACGCGCGTGCGGGCAGCGCCACCAAGCAGACGATGAAGGGGAACACCGGCCCGCTTACCCGCGATATCCCAGAGTGCGATATCAAGTGCGGAGAGCGCAAAGATCGTGATGCCATAGCGACCGAAGAGGTGCAGTTTTTGCTGCATGTCGCGCGAAATACCGGCGATATCACCTGAATCCATTCCGATGACCACTGGAGCCACCATATTCTCGACCGCGGCCTTAACCGCCGCGCGGCAATTATAGCTGAACCCCTCGCCCCATCCTGTGTAGCCGTCTTCGGTCTCCACCTTCACCATTAGGATCGAGAGTTTGTTCCAGGATTGTCCGCCCCATCCAGCCTTCGGACCACCATGCTCGTAGGGAATTTCAACGCTGACCGTCGAGACATTTGTAATTTTTGTCACCTGATATTCCTTATTGTTTAGCGGCGAGGTCACGACCCCACGTGGCGCATGAGTTTTTAGATAAAACGGCGCGGCTGTTTTAGGAGATCGATGGGATATTGAGACTAACCCGATAGGTGCAACGCCGGATCCGCGATGTGTTTTTTGAATGCCGGGCGCTCCTGGATAGCGGCGTACCAACGCTCTAAGTTCGGCATCGGCGGTGATTCCAAATCGAACAAGAACCAACGATGCACACGCATGCCGATGGGAATGTCACCCATCGTGAAATGGTTGGCGGCGATAAATTCCGTGCGCGAGAGTTGTTCCTCGATGATGCCAAGCGGTGTCAGTAAAGAGACCCGCGCCTCCTCCACCTCATCCGGGTTGCGTTCTTCGGGCGGCAGGCGGACCAAATTCATCACCAAAATATGTTGCTCCGGCAAGAATTTCGATTGTTCCCAGTCCATCCAACGGCTGGCGGATGCAAAGATTTGGATGTCATCTCCGTACATTTTTTCAGCTGCATATTTCATCGAGAGATAGCGCACGATGACATTGGATTCCCAGAGCGTAAAACCGTCATCGTCAATGGTGGGTACAGTGCCATTTGGGTTCATCGCCCGATATTCCGGCGTGTCGACGACCCCAAAAGCCTCACCGCCCTTGGAGACATGTCCATCCGGTCCCATCGTACCGCTCGCCAAAGTAAAATTATAGTCGAGCCCTATTTCCTCGATCCCCCACAACGCCTTTTGTGTGCAGGCGGAGGTCGGTCGCCCCCAAATTTTCAGCATCACCGCTCTCCTTTACTCATCCACACATTCACTGACGCGAATTGTTGCCGATCAAGGACGGTTTGAGTAGCGCGTATTTATGACTATTTAATAAATAGGAGATGAAGACGGCGAACTCGATCGAATTCAAAGTTCGCCCACAATATACCCGGGATTTATAAGGAAAGTGGGGTGGCTGAGGGGAATTGAACCCCCGACCCCTAGATCCACAATCTAGTGCTCTAACCAACTGAGCTACAGCCACCGCAACACCAAGGCGCCTCTTTAATCCGGGCGGCCCGCGCCGTCAAGCAACCCACGTCATTAACATCCAAATTCTCTATGCCGGACCGCTTTCCGTGCGTTTCGAGCCGTGGCTGGCGAAGAAATGCTCACACGCAGTCGCATGAAATGCGCGGGCGGCCTCATCCAAATCCGCTTTGGGCCGTTCTTCGGGGTCGAAATGTCCGTATTCATCGCGCCCGCGCACCAACGCCGCGGGAACACGCCCTTCTCCCACGAATTGTACCCGTGTCGGTATGTAACTAATACCGATGCCTATGCGCCGATCATTAGATTTATTGGGGCCGGAACTATGGATAATATGCGTGTGGTGGAAACTGACAGAGCCTGTCGGCACGACAATATCGATGGCTTTAGATTCATCGATATCGAGCGCCACCTGTTGACCGTTGGAGAGCAAATTTCCAACCGTCGGCCCCTGCTCATGATCTTGTTGCCCTGTTCGATGACTGCCCGGCAGCATCCGCATGCAGCCGCTCTCCGGCGTCGCGTCGCTGAGCGCCACCCAAGCGGTGACGTGTTCTGCCGGTGTCAGATTGAAATAAGTGCCGTCCTGGTGCCAACTAACAAAAGAGCCATCGCCCGGCTCCTTAATCCAGCATGTCAGGTGATAGAGCAGGATGTCTGGCCCAATCAGGCTTTCGATCGCATCAAGAATGCCGGGATGGTGTACCAACTCGTCCATCCAGGTATAGAGCAGATGTGTCTTGGCGCGGAATTGCCCCGGCACGCGCGACAATGGATCTCCTAACGCTGCCTCGGCCGCTTCTATTTTCGAGCGATAATAGGCAACGCCTTCTGCACTCAAGATAGGAACTGGACCGACCTGTCCTGTTTCCTGGTATTGCTCTGCTTGTGCTCCGCTCAATGACCCCGACATCGAATTACTCCTAGACGATATCTTTCAAGTACGGTTTCACTTCGTCCGCAAACAGCTCCAGCGCCTCAATACGTTCCGGCTGTAGGCCTAAGAAATCAAACACAAAATGCCGCACACCCGCGTCGTGAAATTCTTTGATCTTCGTGGCCACGTCTTCGGGCGTGCCCATGGCGCAATAGCGTTCCGCCGCGCGGCGAAAATCCATAGCGTAGCGCTCCGACAACAATTCCGTTGCCCTGTCCCAGGCCTTCTCGTAACTCTCGTCGATACAGCAAAACAATAAATGTCCGGAGCCGAAATTATCGATCTTCCGTCCCGCTTCCTCCGCCGCCTCGTCGATCTTGCTCAAAGCGTCTCGGAACATATCGGGCGTGATAACGTATGAGAGATAACCGTCAGCCAAGCGACCGGTCCGCTTCAAGGCGGCTTCAGAACGCCCGCCACACCAGATCGGCGGTCCGCCGGGCTGAAAGGCTCCCGGTTGCATATGCACTTCCGAAAATGGATAGAACTTGCCTTCATGAGCTGCGGGCTCACCCGTCCACAACTTCTTCATCACCTCGATACCCTCAGTCAGGCGCACGCCGCGTTCGCTGGTCGGCACGCCAACTAATTCCCATTCGCGCGGAAACTCGCCACCGACACCAACGCCGAAAATAAAGCGCCCTTCGGAGAGGTGATCCAAGCTAGCGGCCTGTTTCGCGGCGGCCGCGGGGTGGCGCATCGGCAAAAGATAAACGCCCGTGGCAACGGTCAATTTCTTGCTATAGGCGCAGGCATGCGCCAACTGCACGAACGGATCGAGTATCGGCATGGTGAAGGCGAGATGATCGCCGACCCAAATCGAATCGAACTCCAATCTATCGAGCGATTCGACGGTTTTCTCAGTCAAATCCGGGGTCGGTAACCTTGTTTGGATACCAAATTTAGTTTTCGTCGCCAACGATAAGGCCATTATTCATCCACCTTCATTCTCAACTGTAGCATCGAAGTCGAAGCTATCCCGGATATTCAGTGTGTCAAATGTCGGTATCCAATTTCCCAAAACCGCCAAAAGTCTGGACTTGGGCCGCCCTCGCGCCAAATGTCCTTTCATCTCAAATTCTGGAGGTCCTAATGACCGACAAACTTCTCTTCGACGTAACCGACAAAATCGCGACGATTACGTTCAACAACCCTGAAAAACTTAACGCCTTCACAACGGAAATGCTCGAAGCCTACGAACAACG